>CALALV010000079.1 GCA_937925605.1 uncultured Woeseia sp. | reverse complement strand
GCGAGCTTGCCGTTGGTCGTGTCCCCGAAGTCCCCGAAGTCCTCGAAACGGCCCGCGACGGCGGCGGGGAAGTTCTCGACGATGTCGGCTTCCAGCTCAGCGTAGACGGCGATGTTGGAACGACCGAACTTGCCGGCCTGCGGCGGGCTGAAGCCGGCGAAGCCGTGCGCGCCGATCGACAGGTCGGGCAGCGGCGTCGTGCCGTCGGAGTAGAAGTTCGTGCCGTTGCCGCTCTGGAAGGCGAAGCGACCGGCCTGCCAGGAGCGCTCCTCGCCGATGCGAACCGTGAACACCTCGTCGCGCCACTCGGCGCCGAACGCGAAGTTCAGCGGCGAAGCGAAGCCGTCGACCTGGATCGGGTAGACGAAGTCGGCGTTGAAGTTCGTCTCGGTCTGGATGTACTCGCCGAGTTCGAAGTCGCGCTGCAGCTGGCCGTCGATGATGCCGTCAGGACCGAACGACGGGCTCCAGGTGTTGTTCAGGAAGAACTCGACCGCGTTGCGACCGAAGCTCGCGCTGAAGTCGTAGAGCAGGCCGTTCTCGAACTCACCGCGCATGCCGCCGACGATCGAGGTGTCCTCCAGCTCGCCGCCGAACTGCGGCGTGTAACCGCCCGGCAGGACCTGGTTCAGCACCCAGCAGTTGGCCGGCAGGTTGGCGAGCGCCGTTGCGTCGGCCGCGACCGCGGCCGGGTCCAGCGGACCGCTGCCGCCGGAGCCCGGGCTGACGAGCGCCGGGCAGTTCGACGTGATGCCGGTGTCGCCGCGGTTGATGTTCGTGTCCACGACGGCGCGGATGTCGCCGTTCGTGTACACGCCGGAGCGGCTGTTCGGGTTGCGGTAGAAGAAGCCGCCTTCCGTCTCGCGGCCGCCGACGTTACCGAACGCGTAGAGCTCCTGCGTCGGCGACAGCGTAATGCCGGAGTTGATGAACAGGTTGAAGTTGTCGCGGTATTCCGGCGCGCCCCAGATCTGTGCGTAGGGCTGGCGCACGGCCGTGTTGCCCGCGGCGATCAGGTTCGCGGCGTCGGTGCGCTGCGTCGAGCGGCTGGTCGGGTCCTGCTCGTGCCACTGGAAGGTGACATTGGCAAAACCGTCGTTGCCCAGCGCGAAGCCGGCATTGGCCGCGAACTGGAACATCGTGCCGTCGCCCTCGAAGAACTCGCCCGTGCGCACCTCGGCCGTGAAGCCGTCCGAGTCGTCGCGCAGCACGAAGTTCATGACGCCGGCGATGGCGTCCGAGCCGTACTGGGCCGCGGCGCCGTCACGCAGGATTTCCGTCTGCTTGATGGCGAGCGCCGGGATCGCGGAGATGTCCGCGCCCTGCGAGCCGGCAGCGAGCGAGCCGCCGAGCTCGGCGATGACGCCGGAGCGGTGGCGACGCTTGCCGTTCACGAGGATCAGCGAGTTGTCGGGAGGCAGACCGCGCAGCGTCGCCGGCCGCACCAGCGTGGCAGCGTCCGAGATCGCCTGGCGCGTCAGGTTGTACGACGGCACCGTGTTGCGCAGCATGTCGTTCAGGTCCGACGTGCCCATGTTGACGAATTCCTGCCCGCTGACGACGTCGATCGGCACGGCGGAATCGGCGGCGCTGCGCTCGGCGCGTCGCGTACCCGTGGTGATGATCTCCTCGATCGGCTCCTCCGCCCTGTTCTGCTGCGCCAGCGCGACCGGGCTCAGTGCCGGTACCGCCAGAGCGAGCGCAGACGCAGAGATCAGGTACCGAAAGGATTTCGGATAAATCTGCATTGCTTTCTCCCCCATCTTGAAGCTGCGTAGATAGTCATCCCCCGGGCCGCCGCGTGGCGAGCGGGGTTTCTTCGATGGAACTTTGTCCCGACCGAAAATACAGGAAAGGTCCAGCACCATGAAGCTTTTTTTAGTTTCACGGGGAATCAGCTGTGGCAACGGGGCAACAATCATACAGATTGGCCGGGAATACGGATTCTGGCCGCCGTCCGGCCCTCCGCGGCGTAATCCCGGTGGTGCGTGGCAGGCCAGCAACAGCCCGGACGGGCTGCTCCCGGGGGCGCGCCGTCGTCGATGCTGCGCTGCAGCAACCGACCCTGGCGGGCAAAAAAAAGCGCCTCCCGAAGGAGGCGCTGGAAGCCGTTTCCGCCTTGCGGCGGCGGGTTATTCGAAGTCAGCGCTGAAGCGCAGGTACCAGAAACCGCCGTCGATGCCCCACGGGGTCGTTTCGGCGTACTTGTTGCCGACGCCGATCGAACCGAGGCTGCCGTCCGGGTTCAGGTTGGCCGGGTCGAAGGCGCCCTCCTCGTCGAACACGTTGTCCGCACCGATCGCGATCGTGTAGTTGTCCGCGAAGGTGTAGGCCGCCTCGACGTCGAAGATCCAGGCCCCGTCGAAGCAGTCGTCGAAGCCGATCCGGCAGTCAATCGAGTAACCGGTGCCGTCCGGCCCGCGCGGTGTCGTGTCGCCGTCACCGATCTGCGAGTTCACCCAGTCGTCGTAGAAGCTCGCGCGCGCCAGGAAGCGGAAGTTCTCGATGTCGTGGTAGTAGGTGAACACGCCGCGATGCTCGGGGTTCTGGTTCTCCAGGTCGACGACCTTGTCGCGACTCACCTCCTGCCCGGCGTTGTCGACCTGCGTCTCGGTCCAGTTCCAGGCCGCGGTGAGCGTGCCGGAACCGGCCGTGCCCCAGTCGACGTCCCAGCTGGCGACGATGTCGATGCCCTGCGTCGTGGTCTCGAAGTCGTTCGTGTAGAACGTGACCGAGGACAGGTCCGCCGCGCCGGGTACGCCGAGTTCCTGCAGGCACAGTGACAGCGTGCCGGCCGGGTTGGCTTTCGCATTCGGGCAGTTGAGCCCGGCGTACTGCGGGTCGTTCGGATCCTCGCCGGTGATGTCGATCGTGCCGGTGAACGCGATGCGGTCGTCGAGGTTGATCCAGAAGTAGTCGGCCGTGACGCTCAGCCGGTCCGTCACGTCCCAGACGACGCCGACCGAGTAGTTGACCGATTCTTCCGGCCTGAGCGCCTCGCCGCCCAGCACTTGGGCGATCGGGTTGGTCGGCGGAATCTGGCCGCTCTGCGACAGCTCGCCGTTGACCAGGATCGTCGACACCTTGGTCACGTTCTCCTGGCCCGGCGTCGGCGCGCGGAAGCCCGTGTTGACCGAGCCGCGCATCGCGAACGCGTCCGTGAACTGGAAGCGCGCCGCCAGCTTGCCGTTAGTCGTGTTGCCGAAGGTCTCGAAGTCCTCGAAGCGCACCGCGGCGGACATCGTCAGCCGGTTCGTGATGTCGGCCTCGCCGTCCAGGTAGAACGCCCAGTTGGAGCGACCCCAGAGACCGGCCTGGACCGGGCTGAAGCCGGCGAAGCCGTGCGCGCCGATCGACAGGTCGGGCAGCGGCGTGACGCCGTCGTTGTAGAAGTTCGTGCCGTTGCCGCTCTGGAACGCGAAGCGTCCGGCCTGCCAGGAGTTCGGCTCGCCGATGATCGTCTCGAAGATCTCGTCGCGCCACTCGGCGCCGAACGCGAAGTTCAGGTCGGAGGCGAACGCGTCGACGGCGATCGGGTAGACGAAGTCGGCGTTCAGGTTGACCTCCGACTGCACGTAGTCACCGACGTCGAAGTCGCGCTGCAGCTGGCCGTTCTGGATGCCGTCCGGGCCCAGCGACGGGTTCCAGGTGTTGTTCAGGAAGAACTCGACCTTGTTGCGGCCGTAGCCGGCGCTGAAGTCGTAGGACAGGTTGTTCTCGAACTCCCCGCGCAGGCCGCCGACGATGCTGGCGTCGGTCAGCTGGCCACCGAACTGCGGCGTGTAGCCGCCGGGCAGCTCGATGTTCGCGACCCAGCAGTTCGCCGGCAGGGCCTGGCGTGCCGCATAGTCAGTCGCGACCGCCGTGGGATCCAGCGAGCCGCCGCCGCCCGAGCCCGGGCTGACCAGCACCGGGCAGTTCGAGGTCACGCCGGTGTCGCCGCGCTGGATGTTCGTGTCGACGACGGCGCGGATGTCGCCGTTCGTGAACACGCCGGCGCGCGAGTTCGGGTTGCGGTAGAAGAAGCCGCCCTCGGTCTCGCGCTTGCCGAAGTTGCCGAAGGCATAGATCTCGCGCGACGAACTGACCTGGACGCCCATGTTGGCGAACAGGTTCCAGTTGTCGCGCGTCTCGGGCTGACCCCAGATCTGCGCGTAGGGCTGGCGCACGGCCGCCTGCTGGTCGGGCGCGCCTTGCGCGATCAGCGTCGCGGCGTCGGTGCGCTGCAGCGAGCGGCTGGTCGGGTCCTGCTCGCTCCAGACGCCGGTGACGTTCAGGAAGCCGTCGTTGCCGAGCGGCATGCCGACGTTACCGGCCAGCTGGTACAGCGTGCCGTCGCCTTCCATGAATTCGCCGGTGCGGGCTTCGAAGGTCATGCCGCTGGGCGAATCGTTCAGCACGAAGTTCATGACGCCCGCGATCGCGTCCGAGCCGTACTGGGCCGCGGCGCCGTCGCGCAGTACCTCGACCTGCTTGATAGACAGGGCCGGGATAGCGGAGATGTCCGCGCCCTGCGAGCCCTCGTTCATCGCGCTGCCGAGCTCGGCGATGACGCCGGAGCGATGCCGGCGCTTGCCGTTGACCAGCACCAGCACGTTGTCGGGCGGCAGTCCGCGCATCGTCGCCGGCCGCACGAGCGTCGCCGCGTCGTCGATCGAGTGCGACTGCACGTTGTAGGACGGCACCGTCGTGCGCAGCAATTCATTCAGGTCGTTCGCGCCGGCGTTGACCAGTTCCTGCCCGCCGATCACGTCGATCGGCACGGGTGAGTCGGACGCGCTGCGCTCGGAGCGGCGCGTGCCGGTAGTGATGATTTCCTCGATGGGCTCGTCCGCACGCTGTTGCTGCGCCAGTGCCGTCGGCATTACAGCCGGCAGGGCTAGCGTTGCAGCAGTGCCGCAGACGAGCAGTCGAAGCAGCTTCGTATGACTCGCCATGGCAATAGTCCTCTGGAAGGATTGCGTTGGATAACCGCCACGGCGACGGATTGGCCGAACTCGCCGGCGCGGTTCGAAAGTTTGGGCTTTCGTCGCCGATAAATTACTCCTTTAGTGGCCCGCGCCCTACTATTTTTTTCGCCTGCGGCGCCGCTTGTGGCGGCCGGGCAACAGAATGCCGGCGAGGCTCGCCCCCTCGGGCTTTTTTATGTACGAGCGGTCAGCAAAAAAGCCGTGCCCGGCGCCCGGGGACGGCCCGCCCGGGCCGCGCCGCGGCGCACTTTGTTTCAGAGAAAACTCTGTCGATCCGGAAAAAAGTATGCGAGATTTGCGGCCCCTCGCCGCGCCGTCACGCGGCCGGCCGCCACGCCCGCGGCCATTGAACCAACACGAAGCCTAAGGAGCTCGAACCGTACGTGAAACGCACGCCCGTATTGCCCGCACTTGCCCTGTCGTTACTGCTCCCGCCAGAGCCTGCCGCAGCCCAGGCCGACGAGCCTGCGCCGCGCCAGGCAGGCGCGCGCACCGAACTCGCCGCCGGCGTCTGGACCTCGGCGGACGGCAGCAAGGTCACCTACGAAGCCAGCTACTTCGAGGCCTACCAGGCGGTCACCGCGACCGACCTGCTGCGCTGGGTGCCGGGCGGCGCCGAACTGATCCCGGACAACCGCGGTCGCCGCGACGACGAGGACAAGCGCGGCTTCGGCTCGGGCGGCGACCAGGTCCTGATCAACGGCAAGCGGCTCTCGGGCAAGGCCAATGACATCGGCAGCGCGCTGCAGCGCATACAGGCCGGCACGGTCGCCCGCGTCGAGGTCATTCGCGGCACGACGGCCGGGCTCGACGTACGCAGCGAAGGCACGCTGATCAACATCGTGCTCGACGAGGACCTGGACGGCGGCACCGGCTCCTGGCAACTGCATTCGGGCTTCTACGGCCGCAGCGACCCCGAGTTCGACGGACTGCTGTCCTGGAGCGACAGCGCCGGTGCGCTGAACTACCTGCTGAGCGCACAGTACGGCCCGTACAATCGCGGCAACCAGATCGATCGCTTCGACGTCTACCGGCTGCCCGGCTCGAACGCCGTGCTCGAGCGGCGCGACATCTCGGTGCCGATGCTCGACTCCGCGCTGATCCTGAACGGCTCGCTCGGCTGGTCGTTCGCGAACGGCGACCTGCTGAACCTGAACGCCCGGATCGCGGACAGCGAGCGCAGCGAGGACGAGACCACGCGGGTCAGCGTGCCGGGCGATGCGGACATCGTGACGCTCGAGAACGTCGCCGGCGAGGACGGCCTGGAGTGGGAAATCGGCGGGGACCTCGAGCAGCGCCTCGGCCGCGGGCTCTTGAAGACCCGGCTGATCTACAGCTACGAAGACGAGGACGAGAACGAGCGCGTGTCGCTGACCTCCACCGATCCGGGAAACGTGCCCGCGCAGTCGCGGGTCAGCACCGCCAGTACCGCGACCGAGGCCATCCTGCGCAGCTCCTACAGCTTCGCGCCGGGCCGCGGCCACAACCTGGAGATCGGCGCCGAGGGCGCCCGCAACGTGCTGGAAAAAGACGTTGCGCTGTTCGAGATCCTGCCCGACGGCAGCGAAGTGCCGGTCAGCGTGTTCAATGCCGACTCGGAGGTCAACGAGGATCGCTACGAGCTGTTCGCGACGCACTTCTGGCAGCTGCACGACGCGGTCGCGCTGGAGAGCTCGCTGAACGTCGAGTACTCGAAGATCGCCCAGGTCGGCGCCGACGTCGATAACGCACGCTCCTTCAACTACGTGAAGCCGCGCTTCGACCTGCGTTGGGACATCGACGAGGCGAGCCAGCTGCGCGGCACCGTCGAACGTACCGTGAGCCAGCTCGACTTCGGCGATTTTGTCGCGAGCTTCGACAACGACGACGACCAGGTCGACGCGGGCAACCCGGAACTGGAGCCGGAGAAGACCTGGGCCTACCGCCTGGGCTGGGAGCGGCGGCTCGCGAACGACACGGGCCTCGTGGCGACGGAGCTGTTTTACGACGACATCGAGGACCACATCGACAACATCCGCGTGACCGACAGCCTGTCCGCCGCCGGCAACATCGGCGACGCGGAACGCTACGGCATCACGCTGCGCGGCAGCCTGCGCCTCGGCCTGCTGGGCCTCGACGGCGCCGTGCTCGACGCGAGCTACACGCTGCAGGACAGCGAGACGACCGACCCGTTCACGGGCGCCACGCGGGAAATGAGCGACACGACGGAGCAGGAATACCGGATCAACTTCCGCCACGACGTCGCCGACTGGCGCTTCAACTACAACGTAGAGATCGAGTGGAACGGCGAACGCACGGCCAACGACATCAACTTCCGCGAGCGCTCGACCTCGGTCGGGCCGCGCATCCACGTCGGCATGCAGTACGCCCTGACCGAGCGGATCCAGCTCTGGTTCGACACCCGGATCGCGACGGACGGTCACACGCGGCGCGTGCGCGATCGCTACGTGGGCGACGTGGCGGACACCGCGCTGCTGCGCGTCGAGACACGCGACCAGTACTTCCGCCGCGAGCACATCCTGGGGCTGCGCGGCCGCTTCTAGCGATATTCCGTGACTGTCCCGGTCCCCCGACGCGGGGTCGCACCCGCCGACCCTGCGCTCGCGCGTCCGGCCGCGACCGTCGCGGCGGCGTGCCGGGCAGCGCTCAGGTCTCGCTGCTGACCGGGCTGCCCTCGCGCCGGAAGCGCGAAATCACCGATGCGGCCTCGAGAATGACCATGACGCTGGTCACGAGCACGACGATGTCGATCGCGACCAGCAGCCAGTTGCCGTCCCGCCAGAACTCGATGAGCTTGAGCACGGCCGCCCAGCAGGACGTCACCATGACGAAGACCATCGGGATCAGCGTGTAGCGGGCCGGCCGCCCCAGCTTGATCAGCATGACGCTGATCACCAGCAGCGTCAGGCCCGCGAGGATCTGGTTCGTCGAGCCGAACAGCGGCCAGATGATCAGGCCGCCGGAACCCGAAGCGCCGCCGGCACCGAAGGCCAGCAGCAGGCAGCAGGTCACGGCGACCAGCGTAGCGACGATGCCGTTGCGGAAGACGCCGATCGAATAGATATCGCCCCACTCCTGGATGATGTAGCGCTGCAGGCGCACGCCGGAGTCCATCGTCGTGCCCGCGAACAAGACGACCATCGTCGCGAGCAGCGTCGTCGCGATCGGCGTCGGCAGGCCCCAGCCGTTCGTGATCATCTGCGCGCCGCCCTGGATGAACGTGCCGGCGCCGGCGGTACCGTACTTCTCGTAAATCTGGTGCCAGAGCTCGGGCGTCGCCGCCAGCGCCGCGCCGGAGACCGCGACGATCGTGATCAGCGCCAGCGAGCCCTCGCCGATCGCGCCGACGTAGCCGACGAAGCGTGCGTCCGTCTCGCGATCGAGCTGCTTCGAGCTGGTGCCGGAGGAAACGATGCCGTGGAAACCGGATACGGCGCCGCAGGCGATCGTCACGAACAGCAGCGGCACGAGTGAGGGCGCATCGGCCGCCATGCGGTCGTTGAACGCCGGCGCGGAGATCTCCGGCATCGACAGCAGTACCGCGCCGTAGAGCAGGAACAGGCCGACGAACAGCTGCATGCCGTTGATGAAGTCGCGCGGCTGCAGCAGCATCCAGACGGGCAGCATCGAGGCGATCGCCGCGTAGACGAACAGTATGACGATCCAGTTTGCGTTGGCCGTGAGTCCGAACAGCGAGTCCGGCAGCTCCGTAGGCATGACGCTGCCGGCCCAGATCGACGCGTACAGCAGGATGACGCCGCCGATCGACAGCGTCATCAGGTTGAAGCCGCGCTTGATCAGCTGACCGATCACGAGCGCGACGACGATGGCGGCCCAGGCCGGGAACACGGCCTCCGGCGTGCCGACGAAGGCGCCGGCAATGACGACGCCGAACACCGCGTTGACCATGAGCAGCACGAGGAAGATGACGACCATGAACAGCGCGCGCGTGCGTTTGCCGATCACGGTTTCGGACAGCGCGCCGATCGAGCGGCCCTTGTGCCGGGCGCTGGCCCACAGCGCGCCGAAGTCGTGCACGCCGGCGAAGAAGATCGTGCCCAGCGTCACCCACAAAACGGCCGGGACCCAGCCCCAGTACACGGCAATGGCCGGACCGACGATCGGTGCGGCGCCCGCGACCGACGTGAAATGATGGCCCCAGAGCACGTACTTGTTCGTCGGGTGATAGTCGACGCCGTCGTTGAATTGATGCGCCGGCGTGACGAAGTCCGGGTCCAGCCGGTAAATCTTCTCGGCGATGAATTTCGAATAGACGAACCAGCCGAAGGCCATGCCGGCGATGCCGAGGGCCACGATCATGATCGACTGCATTGCTTCCCCCCTGCAGTTCTCGTGTTGTCCCGTCCCGGGGACGAGGCGGCAGAGCTTAGCGCGTGCCGCCGCGCGGCGAAAGGCGACGCCGCTATGGTTTCTCGCGATACATCAGCCGCCGGTACAGCAGGTACATGCCCCACAGGACCAGCGCCAGCACGCCGGCGAGCAACGCGCCGCGCAGCAGGCCGGGCAGCAGGCCGAGGCCGGGCGCCGGCCAGGCGGCGCGCCAGGCCATCAGCTCCGTCACGCGATCGCTCATCCAGTGCCAGCCGCTGTGTGCGAGCAGCGCCGAGAGGATGATCGTGCCCATCCGCTCGGCGACGGCGTAGCGGAACAGCAGGTTGATGAGCGGCACTGCAATCACGACGATCAGCAGCTGCCCGAGCTCGACGCCCAGGTTGAAGGCCAGGAGCGAGGTCAGCACGTGCGCGCCGGCGAACTGCAGTGTCTCGCTCAGCGCGAAGGAAAAACCGAAGCCGTGCACGAGCCCGAAGCCGAAGGCCACGAGCCAGCGCCGCTCCCAGCGCGAGCCGACGATGTTCTCGAGCGCCATGTAGACGATCGAGGCGGCGATCAGCGACTCGATCAGCGCGGGAAACCACGGTGCCGACGGCGTCAGCCCGAAAGCCGCGCCCGCGAGCGTCAGCGAGTGCGCGACCGTGAACGACGTGACGATCACGACGAGCGGCCGGATGCGGCGGAACGGGATGATCAGGCACAGCACGAACAGCAGGTGGTCGATACCGTCGAGGATGTGGTCGAAGCCGAACTGGACGAAACGCGCGAACGCGTGGTGCCAACGCGGATCGAGGTGCACGAAGCCGGGGTCGCCCGAGAACTCGAACAGGCGCTCTTCGCCGCCGGGCGGCAGGAAGCGCAGTACCGTGGTCGTGTTCAGGCCGAGGCGCCGGAAGTCGGGATAGATCGAAAACTCGGCGCCGGCGTCGCGGATCGCGTAGTCGAGGCGCACGTCGAGCAGCGCCTGGCGCGCCGGCAGCTCGGTGTCGTCCGGCAGCGGCGGCCCCGATAGCTGCGCGAGCGCCGAATCGAAATCGCGGAACGAGCGATCGGACGGCAGCGACAGGCGCAAGGCAGCGACGTCGGGCGGCCCGAGTGCGGCGCCGTTCTCGCGAACGACGAGCGGGTTCGCGATCCAGACCACCGCGGCATCGCGCAGCGCCTCGTCCGCGGCCGCGAGATCGAGGTATCCGGGACCCTCGAGCGGCAGCACGACGTCGCGCATGGCCTCGAGCGGCACCCGCACGAGCACGGTCAGCGTGTCGCCGGCCGGGCGGACCCAGGTCTGCACGACGACGTCGGTCGGTATCTCGTGCGCGCGCGGCGCGTCCGGCGCAAACAGGAGAGCGAGAAATGCGAGCAGCGCGGCGCGCTGCAGTGATCTGATCATTGCCAGTGTAACGATGTGCTGTTGTCGGGAACGGTGTGCGCGGCGACGCTGCGCGCGGCCGCCTGCAGGGCGCGTAGTGTATACTGCCGCGCCTCGGCAGGCATCGCTGCCGTCGTTCTGACGTCGAGACATCGGGGGATCCAGCACCATGACGAACACAAGGATTGTCGGCGCACTCGCCGCCGCACTCTCGCTCATCACGCTCGGCTGCGGCGAGCAGGGTATCGACAACCAGGCACAGGCACAGGGCAAGCAGGCGCCGAAGTTCGTCGTCGACCCGTTCTGGCCGAAGCCGCTGCCGAACCACTGGATACTCGGGGCGACGATCGGCCTCGCGGTCGACTCGCGCGACCACGTCTACATCATTCACCGGCGCGACACGTTCAACGAGCGCACCGAGATCGGCGCCGCGACCGATCCGGTCAAGGCCGACTGCTGCATACCGGCACCGAACGTCCTGGAGTTCGACCCCGAGGGCAACCTCGTCAACCACTGGGGCGGCCCGGGCGAGGGCTACGACTGGCCGACGTCGAACCACGGCATCACGATCGACCACAAGGACAACGTCTGGATCGGCGGCAACGGCCCGACCGACTCGCACATTCTCAAGTTCACGCGCGACGGCAAGTTCCTCGCGCAGTACGGCGTGCCGGGCTCGGAAACGAACAGCCACGACACCGAGAACTTCGGCAGCGTCGCCGAGATCGCCTTCGACGCCGCGGCCAACGAGGCCTACGTTGCGGACGGCTACCGCAACAAGCGCGTCGCGGTGCTGGACATGGACACGGGCGAGCTGAAGCGTTACTGGGGCGCGTACGGCAACGAGCCGGACGACACGAACCTCGGCCCGTTCATCCCGGGCGGCGAGCCGGCCCAGCAGTTCCGCAACCCGGTGCACTGCGCGCAGCCGTCGAACGACGGCCTGGTCTACGTTTGCGACCGCGTCAACAACCGGCTGCAGGTGTTCCGGACCGACGGCACGTTCGTCGACGAGCTGTTCGTCAAGCCGATGAGCCTCGGCGACGGCTCCGTCTGGGACATCTCGTTCTCGCCGGACGAGGGCCAGCAGTTCATGTACCTGGCCGACGGCACGAACCGGAAGATCTTCATTATCGACCGCGAGTCGCTCGAGATCCTGACCAACTTCGGCGACGGTGGCCGCAACCCGGGCCAGTTCTTCGCCGTGCACAACATCGCGACCGACTCGAAGGGCAACCTGTACACGACGGAAACCTACGAGGGCAAGCGCCTGCAGAAGTTCGTCTACCAGGGCATGGCGCCGGTCACGGAAATGGACCAGGGCACGCCGTGGCCGGCTGACAAGCTGTAGTCGCTGCATGCCGCGGGCCGGCTCCCGGCGTTCGGATTAGCGCGACAGAAAACCCCGGCCTGGCCGTATCGTCCGTGGAACGGGATCGGGGACATCCAGGCCTGCGCGCTTCCCGATGCAGGACCGCAACCCGGTTGCTGTGCCCCGATTCGGCGACTTCGTGAGCGACGCAACGAGCCGCAAGGCTTCGCGCAGCGGGCAAGGTCCCGGGCCGACTCCGAAAACGGAGGTCCGGGGCCTTGCCCGCTGCGCGATGCCGCTTCTCACTATCGCGCTACCACGATGAACGAGGCGCCGCCCCGCCAGTAGAAGAACGGCGCATAAACCTCGGATCCAGCCGCAACGTGATCCGCAGGCGGCACCGCGCGGCCCCTGTCTGCACGACCGCGAGCATCGACACGCCACGGACGAGGGTCTGCGTGCCGGGTGAGCCTGCGGGCCGACTCCGAAAACGGAGGTCCGCATGCTCACCCGGCGCGCTGGCCCGTGCTCGCCGACCGCGCAACGGGCCACTTGCCCCGTTTCGCCCGCAACCGTTGCATTGCCGGCGGAGACGGCGAGAATTGACCCAGCGTTCGGGGGGACGGCCGCGGCCTGATGGCGGCGGCGCGCGCGTTCCGTCACACTTGGCCCCGAATACCGGCACACGGCGCCGCTTGAGCGCCGGCCTAGACGAAACAGAACCCAGCGGGGGACCGGTCCAGTGAATCCCAGACTGTCACGGCGGCGTTTTATCAAGGCGGTCATCGCCTCGGGGGCGGCCGCTGCCAGCAAGGCGGGCGTGGCGGCGGTTGCGCAGTCGCGGCCGGCCGGCGTCGTCGAGCGCCTGGTGTCGCTCGACGTCAACGGCCGCACGCGGCGGGTCGACGTGATGCCGCAGGAAACGCTCGCGTACACGCTGCGCTACAAACTCGGCCTGACCGGCACGAAGATCGGCTGCAATCGCGGCGAATGCGGCGCCTGCACCGTCATGATCGACGGCGTCACGAACTACTCCTGCTCGACGCTGACCCACTCGGTCGGCACGCGCGCGGTGCTGACCGTCGAGGGCCTGCAGCGGCCCGACGGCACGCTGCACCCGGTGCAGCAGGCCTTCATCGACGAACTCGCGCCGCAGTGCGGCTTCTGCACGCCCGGCCAGGTCATGTCGGCCGTGGCGCTCCTGAACGAGAACCCGCGCCCGAGCCGCGAGGAAGCCCGCCAGGCGCTGTCCGGCAACCTGTGCCGCTGCGGCGCCTACGACCACTACCTGAACGGCGTCATGCGCGCGGCGGAGAGTGAGTCATGAGCGACTACAAGCACATCGGCAAGGACTTCACGCCCCCGGACGTCGTCGGCAAGGTCACCGGCAAGGCCCGTTACGCCGAGGACTTCCGCGCGGACGGCATGGTGTACGCGCGCGTCTACACGAGCCCGATGGCACACGGCCGGGTCGTGAACATCGACACCTCCGCGCTCGACGACATGCC
This sequence comes from uncultured Woeseia sp., assembly GCA_937925605.1. Classification (GTDB taxonomy): domain Bacteria; phylum Pseudomonadota; class Gammaproteobacteria; order Steroidobacterales; family Woeseiaceae; genus Woeseia. The sequence continues at coordinate 30,767 of CALALV010000079.1, read as the reverse complement.
GGGCATCATCGGCATCATCACCGCGGACGACGTGCCGGCGGTCGAGGCGCCGGGTGCGGCGATGCTGACGAACCTGCCGGTCTACATCGGCGACCCGATCCTGGCGGTCGCGGCCGAGGACGAGACCACGGCGGAGAACGCGCTCGCGGCGATCCGCGTCGACATCGAACCGCTGCCGTTCGCGGTCGACCCGCTCGACAGCCTGGTCGAAGGCGGGCCCGACGCGCGCGAGGAAGGCAACGTCTACGTGCGCTCGCGCGAGGGCTCCGGCTTCCGCCGGATCAAGTGGACGCCGGAACAGATCGACGAATTCCGCGCCGGGCGCGAGCCGACCGGCGAGCACGCGGCCGAATGGGAGTACGGCGACGTCGAGCAGGGCTTCGCCGCGGCCGAGGTGATCTACGAGGAACCCTTCGTCACGGTCGGCTACGCGCACATGAGCATGGAGCCGCGCACGGCGATGGCCTACTGGGAAAACGGCAAGTGCCACCTGTACGCGTCCTCGCAGAGCCAGAGCTTCTGGATGCCCGGTCTCGCGCGGCTGCTCGAGATCGACATGGCCGACATCGTGCTGATCAGTGAAAACACGGGCGGCGGCTTCGGCTCGAAGATAGGGGCCTACCCGATGGCGGCGCTGCCGGCCTGGTTCTCGAAGAAGATCGGCCGGCCGGTTCAGTTGCGCATCACGCGCGAGCAGGAGTACTACGTCGGCTCGGCGCGCGTCGGTTTCCAGGGCTGGATGAAGATCGGCTTCGCCGCGAACGGCCGCGTTACGGCGTCCGACGTGTTCATCGTCGAGGACATCGGCCCGAACGCGACCGGCGGCGACGGCTCGTCGGCCGCCGGCGCCGTGTCGCTGGTCTACGACCCGGAGGCGATGCGTTTCCGGGGGCTGCCGGTGCTGACCAACACGACGCCGCGCGGCGCCCAGCGCGGGCCCGGGCAGAACCAGATCGCGGCCGTCATGGCGCCGATCATGGACCGCGCCGCGCGCGACCTCGGGATCGACCGGGTCGAGATCCGCCGCATCAATGCAGCCAACAACGCGACGACGGTCTACGAGGACCAGGAACCGGTCACCAGCGCCTACATGAAGGAGGCGCTCGACATGGGCGCCGAGATGTTCGACTGGGAACGGCGCAAGCAGAAGCCCGCGAAGAACGGCAGCAAGGTGCGCGGCATCGGCATCGGCCAGGGCTATCACTCGGCCGGCGCGAACGGCTACGACGGCCTCGTGCGGATCACGCCGGACGGCAAGATCCACCTGCACTCCGGCGTCGGCAACCTCGGCACCTATTCCTACGCGTCGACGGTACGCAGCGCCGCCGAGGTGCTGAAGTGCGACTGGGAGGACTGCGTGATCCACCATGGCACGACCGAGGCGCACCTGCCCTGGAGCTCCTACCAGGCGGGCAGCAACACCTCGTTCACCCATCAGCGCGCCAACTACGTGGCCGCGCTCGACGCCGTGGACAAGTTGAAGCAGGTCGCCGCGCGCATGCTCGGCGGCTCGCCGGACGATTTCGACATCGACGGCAAGCGGGTCTTCGCGGTCGCGAATCCCTCGCGCGGGATGAGCTACGCCGACGCCGCGGCGCACGCGATCTCGCTCGGCGGCACATTCAGCGGGCAGGAGGTGCCGGAGGACATTCACGAGGTCACGCGCCGTTCGGTCGAGAACCTGGCCGGCAGCGGCCTGGTCGGCGTCGCGAAGGACAACCTGCGCAAGGAGGGCGTCGTGCCGGGCCTCGCGGTGGCCTTCGCCGAGATCGAGCTCGATCTCGAGACCGGCAAGTACCAGATCCTCGACTACGTCGGCATCGCCGAGTGCGGCACGGTCGTGCACCCGCAGGGCCTCGCGGCGCAAATGAAGGGCGGCGCGGTCTGGGGCATGGGAATGGCCGGGCTCGAGCGCCACGTCTACGACCCGCAGAACGGCCTGCCGGCCGGCGTGGGCTATTACCAGTGTCGCATCCCGACCTATCTCGACACGCCGTCCGAGATCCGCACCGGCGCGGTCGACCTGCCGGACCCGCAGAGCCCGTTCGGCGCGCGCGGCATCGGCGAGCCGGCGATGGGCTGCTCCGTGGCCGCGATCACCTCCGCGATCGCGGATGCGCTCGACGGCCACGTGTTCAACCGCACGCCGGTCAGCGCCGACATGATCGTCAACCACGTCGCCGGGCGCGAACAATCGTTCGTGGCCCTGCAGACCAACAACTTCTGAGGGCGCGCGATGGCTTCCTTCGACGTCATGCCGCACATCGAGCTCTACAAGCCGACGGAGCTCGCCGATGCGCTGGAACTCGCGGACCGGCTCGGCCCGCGCGGCTGGCTGCTGGGCGGCGGACAAGACACCTACGGCTGGTTCAAGGACCGGGCGAAGAACGCCGAGGCAATGATCGACCTGAACGGCATCGAGGCGCTGCACGGCATCCGCGAGACCGCCGACGGCATCGAGATCGGCGCGGCCACGACGCTGCGCGAGATCGTCCGCGATCCGCTGCTGAACGAGCGCTTCGCCGTGCTGCCGGCCGCGGCGGCACGGGTCGCGAGCCCGCAGATCCGCAACGTCGGCACGCTGGGCGGCAACCTGGTCCAGGACACGCGCTGCTGGTATTACCGGCGCGGGCTCGCCTGCTACCGCGCCGGCGGCAACCTGTGCTACGCGGACAGCCCGCAGGGCATGAATCGCGAACACTGCGTGTTCGGCGCGAGCCGCTGCGTGGCGGTCAGCCCGTCGGACACGGCGACCGCGATGGTCGCGCTGGACGCGACGATGGTCGCGACGAGCGTCGACGGCGAGCGCCTGATCCCGGCCGGCCGCTTCTTCGCGCTGCCCGAAACGCACATCACGCGCATGACGACGCTCGAGCCGGGCGAGATCCTGACGGCCGTGCGCCTGCCCGCGCGCTGGGCCGGCAAGCGCTTCTACTTCGAAAAGGTCGCCGACCGCGACGTCTGGGATTTTGCGCTGGTCAGCATCGCCGCGGCGTTCGATCTCGACGGCGGCAATATCGGCGACGCGCGCGTCGTCTGCGGCGGCGTCGCGGCCGTGCCGTGGCGCCTGCGCGAGGTCGAGCGCGCGCTGCGCGGCCGCGCACCCGGCGCCGACACCGGCGAAGCCGTGGCCGCGCTCGCGACCCGCGGCGCGCGCCCGCTCAACTACAACCACTTCAAGCTGCCGCTGATGGAAAACCTGGTGCGGCGCGCGCTCAGGGAGCCTGCATGAACATCGCCGAATTCAAGCGCGACGTCTGGGGCCGCGAGGTGCTCCTCGGCGTGTCCTGGGACCTGCTCTGGGTGATCGTCGCACTGTCTTTCGCCTTCATCGCCTTGCACGCCATCGGCATGGCCGTGCTCGGCCGCCGGGGTCCGAAACCGTCCAGCGACGGCCCGCGCGTTGCGCGGCACGCCGCCGTCGACCGGGCATTTCACTGGATCATGGCGGTCAGCGTGTTCGTGCTGCTGGTCACCGGCGTGCTGCCGATCATCGGCATCGAGTTCGCCTGGCTGACGATTCACTGGATTGCCGGGCTGGTCCTGACCGTTGTCGTGCTGTTTCACATCGTGCGCTCGCTGTTCTGGCTGGACCTGAAGTCCATGTGGATCGCTCCGCGCGACCTGAAGGAACCGTTCGACTCGAGCGTCAAGCCCGGCAAGTATTCGCTGGCGCAGAAAAGCATGCACGCGGCCGTGACGGTGCTGTCACTGCTCGTGATCGGCAGCGGCCTCGTCATGTTCGCGATGATCGACACGCCGTGGTGGAACCGCACCAACGCGCTCTCGGAATCGACGCTCGGCTGGGTGTTCTTCATCCACGGGCTGTCGACGCTGCTGCTGATCGCCACGATCTCGCTGCACGTATACTTCGGCCTGCGCCCGGAGAAGCTCTTCTACCTGCGCTCGATGATCAAGGGCTGGGTCTCGCGCGACGAGCTCGAGGCGCACCACGATTCGAGCCGCTGGTCCGCCGGCGAGTCCAACTGAGCAGACAAGGCCCGCTATCCCGTGAGTAAATCGCTCGACGAGCAGATCGAGGTGATCGAGGCCGGCTACGAGTTCCTGCTGGCCTACGCCGCGCAGGGCCGCGAGACCGACGTCGGCAAGGGCGGCAACTCCGAGGTCAGGACGACGCTGGCCGGCATGAGCGAGGCCACCGGCAACGTGGTCGCGCTGCTGGAGGAGCAGGATCACGACTTCGCCCGCGTGGTCGTCGACGACGCCCGCAAGTCGCTGGCCGCTATCGCGCTGGTCGCGGCGCAGCCTGCAATCAGCTCCGAGCTGATCGACAATCTGAACGCATCGATACACCTGCGCGCCCTGCTCACGGACCTGTTCCTGCTGAGCGAGGCGCCGCCCTGACGCGGGGCGAACGGAACCAATCGGCTGCAGCGAGTCCCATTCCGGGGGCCGCGCGCCGGGCGCAACGACAATCTCCCGCGGGACGCGGGACCACAGACCAGGGATCGAATCGGGAATGACCAGGGACCAGATAACGCGACGGCACTTCTTGAATTTCGTCGGTGCCGTCGGCGGCACTACCGCGCTGTACCAGGCCGCGAGGGCGCTGGACCTGCTGCCGGAAACCGGCGAGATGCCGCAGCTCGACCTCAAGCGCGTCGGCCGCGGCGAGAAGCGGGTGCTGATCCTCGGCGCCGGCATCTCGGGCCTGACCGCCGCCTACGAGCTCGAGCGCGCCGGCTACGATTGCACGATCCTCGAAGCCTCGCACCGGGTCGGCGGGCGCAACATCACGTTCCGGCACGGCGACGTCGTCGACGAGATGGGCTACCCCCAGGTCGTCAACTTCGACGACGAGCCACACCTGTACTTCAACGGCGGCGCCGCGCGCATCCCCGGCCACCACGAGCGCGCGATGCACTACTGCCGCGTGCTCGGCGTCGAGCTCGACATCATGGCGAACGACAACCGGCTCGCGTGGACCCAGGACGACGAGTCCTTCGGCGGCGAGCGGCTGCGCGTGCGCGAGTTCACGACCAGCGCCCGCGGCTTCATGAGCGAACTGATGGCGAAGGCCGTTAATGCGAACGCCTTCGACCAGCCCCTCGACGCTGACGACCAGGAGAGGCTGCTGGCCTTCATCAAGGCCTACGGCGACCTGGGCGACGACTACCGCTTCGCCGGCTCGTCGCGGGCCGGGTACTCGTCTGGCGGCTTCCTGAAACACGGCGAGCTGAAGCCTGCCCTGGAATTCAAGCAGCTGCTGAACAGCCGTTTCTGGCGCATGGGCATGCACTTCAACGAGCACGTCGACTGGGCCGCGCCGCTGATGACGCCGCGCGGCGGCATGGACATGATCGTCCGCGGCTTCCTGAACAAGCTGCGCGCGAAGCCGCTGCTGCACGCGCAGGTGCAGGCGATCACGCTGCGCGACGACGGCGTGGAAGTCGTCTACCACCACCGCGGCGAACGCCGCAAACTGAGTGGCGACTACTGCTTCAACAGCATTCCATCGCACTTCATCAACGGCATCCCGAACAATTTCTCGAAGGACTACGTCGACGCGCTGACCGCGATGCGGCGCGGCAACTTCTTCAAGATCGGGCTGCAGATGAAGGAGCGCTTCTGGGAGCGCGAGAATATCTACGGCGGTATCTCGTACACGAGCCAGCGCATCAACCAGATCTGGTACCCGTCGCACGGCATCTTCAGGAAGAAGGGCGTCGTGCTCGGCTGCTACGCCTTCGGGCCGGACCAGTCGAACTGGTTCGAACGCATGCCGCCCGACCAGCGCATCGCCGAGGCGGCGAAGATGGGCGAGAAGCTGCACCCGGGCTACACGGACATGATCGAGAACGGCATCAGCGTCGCCTGGGGGCGCATGAACCACATGATGGGCTGCGGCAACCGCTTCGAGGAGGACCAGGAACACCTGTTCCGCAAGGTGCAGGCGCCGGAGGGCCGCCACTGGATGATCGGCGACCAGATCAGCTTCCACTCGAGCTGGCAGGAAGGTGCTTTCGCCTCCGCGCTGCACGCGGTGCAGGACCTCGACCAGCGCGTCAGGGCGGAGGCCGGCCAGGGATGAGGACCATGACACGGACGACGATCGCCCTGCTCTGCCTGCTGCCGCTCGCCGCGACCGCCGACGAGCCGGTCATCCCGGCGCAGAAATACGTCTACTGCACCGTCTGCCACGGCATCGCGATGGGCGGCAACGTCGTCATCGCGGCGCCGCGGCTCGCCGGCATGGACGAGTGGTACGTGGCACGCCAGCTCGAAGCCTTCAAGCTCGGCTGGCGCGGCGTGCACCCGGACGACGCCGGCGGCCACGAGATGCGGCCGATGGCCGCGATCCTGGACGACGCGGAGATCGAGGAGGTCAGCGCTTACGTCGCCGCCGTCTCGGCCCCGCCGCCGCCGCTCACGCTCGACGGCGACGCGCAACGAGGCGCGGCGATCTACGCGAGCTGCGGCGCCTGCCACGGCGCGGACGGCCAGGGCAACGAGGCGCTCGGCGGGCCGCCACTCACGGGCCTGAACGACTGGTACCTGCAGACGCAGCTCGAGCACTATGTCTCGGGCGTGCGTGGCAGCCATCCCGACGACGATTACGGCCAGCAGATGCGCGCGGCAGCCGAGCTGCTGCCGAACGAGCAGGCCATCGCCGACGTCGTCCGCTATATTTCCACCCTCGGTTCGAACTGAAGCATCAAACGGGAAAAACACCATGAAGCAAATTGCCATAGCCGCCCTGTTCCTGTCCGCCGCTGCCTGCGCGAGCGCCGGCGACGTCACCCGCTACCCGCTGCCGAACAACTCGACGTTCCCGATCGCCCAGGCGGTCGAGACCTCGGCGAACACGGCGATCATCTACCACAGCGGCACCGTGCCCGGCCCGGCCAACCCCGATGCCGAGCGCAACACCCGGGAGTTCTGGGGCGACACGGAGGCGCAGACGCGCAGCGTGCTGGACCGCATCGAGGCCTCGCTCGAGAATCTCGGCGTCGGCATGGGCGACGTGATCAAGATGACCGTGTTCCTGGTCGGCGATCCCGAGATGGACGGCAAGATGGACTTCGCCGGCTTCATGCGCGCCTACACCGACTATTTCGGCACCGAGGAACAGCCGAACCTGCCGGCACGCTCGGCGCTGCAGATCGCCGCGCTCGCGAACGAGCACTGGCTGGTCGAGATCGAGGTTGTCGTGGCGCGCAGCGACGACTGAGCCGCGCGACGCTCGCGCGGCGCAATCGCCGCGCAAAAAAAAGCCCGGCTCCGCGCCGGGCTTTTTTGTACCCGCGATAGTCGGCTCAGCGCAGGATCCGGCCGTCGCGGTAGACCACCTTGCCGCCCAGGATCGTCATCTCGATCCTGGTGTCCATGATCTCGTCGTCGGGCACCGTGACGAGGTCCTGCGACAGCACCGCGATGTCCGCTAACTTGCCTGGCGTCAGCGAGCCCTTTTCGTCTTCCTCGAACGCGGCGATCGCGTTACCCATCGTGTAGGAGTACAGCGCGACTTCGCGCGAGTAGGCTTCCTGCGGCTGGAACAGCGTGCCGTCCGGCAGGCGGCGCGTGACCGAGCAGTAGTAGCTCGCGATCGGGTCGATCTCGTCGACCGGCGGATCCGTACCGTTGGTCGGCACGGCGCCGGCCTCGTACAGCGTGTTGAAGATATAGCCGCGCTCGCGGGTGCGCTCGGGGCCCAGCCGGTCCTCCACCCACGGGCCGTCGGAGCAGGCGAAGATGCCCTGGACCGCCGGGATGACGCCGAGCTCGATCGTGCGCGCGACGTCGTCGGGGTAGATGACCTGCGCGTGCTCGATACGCCAGCGCAGGTCGCGCTTGCCCGGGTTGCGCGCCATCTCGGCGGCGTAGATGTCGAGCAATTCGCGGTAGGCGCGGTCGCCAATGCCCTGGATCGCGAGCTGGTAGTCGTGCTGCATGGCCAGCCGCGCGGAGGCCTCTATCTCCTCGATCGGCACGACGTTCAGGCCGGAGCTGCGCGGCAGGTCCGCGTAAGGTTCGAGCAGCCAGCCCCCGTGCGTGCCGAGCGCGCCGTCCAGCACCTTCTCGCCGATCGCGCGCACGGTCAGGAAACCGTTCCCGTAGCCGACCATGCGGTAGTCGTCGAGGCGGCCGGCCATGTCGGCGGCCTGCTCCTCGAAGGCCATCCACAGGCGCACCGGCAGCGCGCCCTCGTCGGCCATGCGGCGGATCAGGTCGACCTCGGCGAAGCTCGTGCCGAGGTCCTGGAATGACGTGATGCCGTGACGCAGCGACTCCTCGCCCGCGAGCGTGATCTTGCGGCGCATCTCGGCCTCGATCACGGCCGGCGACCGCAGTGCCTGGTGGCGCGCGAAGGCCTCGCGAAACACGTCCTGCGCCGCTTCCCGCATCATGCCGGTCGGGCGGCCGTCGGCGTCGCGCACGATTTCGCCGCCCGCGGGCGGCTCGCTGGTCTCGTCCAGTTCGACCAGCGTCATCGCGCGCTGGTTGACGAACACGCCGTGACCGCTCGTATGGATCAGCATCACCGGGTGTTCCGGCGTGGCCGCGCTCAGCGCGTCGTGCACCGGCAGTCCCTCGACCGCCGGCTCGGGCGGCGTCCGCCACTTGTCCTGGTGCCAGCCGCGGCCGACGATCCATTCGCCCGCCGGCGTCTCCGCTGCGGCCGCCGCGACCCGGTCGATCATCGCGGCGAAGCTCTCGTCGTGGCGGAAGTCGAGCGTCATCAGCGATTCGCCGAAGGACGTGTAGTGGCCGTGGCCCTCGATGAGGCCCGGGATGGCCGTGCGGCCCTCGAGGTCGATCACCTCGCTGTCCGGGCCGCGCAGCTCGAGTATCTCGGCGCTGCTGCCGACCGCGACGATGCGCTCGCCGCGGACCGCGAGCGCCTCCGCGACGGGCAGCGCGTCGTCCACCGTGCGCAGCGTGCCGTTGACCAGCAGCAGGTCGGCAGGCTCCACGCCCGGCACCTCGGCGCAGCCGGCCAGGGCCGCCAGCGCCAGCCCGACGATCAGGTGTCTCATGCTTTCTCCCCCCGGATTGTGTGCCGGTCTCAGTCGCCGCCGAAGCTCGCGCTGATGCCGGCGTAGACGTTGCGGCCCGGCGCCGGCTCGTAGTAGCGCCCGCCGAACGCATTGATGCGGATATTGCCGAAGTAGCGCTCGTCGAACAGGTTGTTCAGGCCGACGTACGGGCGCAGCTGCCAGCGGCCGCGCGTCGCTTCGCCGTACACGCGCAGGTTCGCGACCGTCCAGGCGCCGACCTCAGCCGTGTTGGCATCGTCGGCGTAGAGGTCGCCCGAGTAGCTCGCTTCGAGCAGCGCGGTGATGCCGCGCTCGAAACGCCAGCGCAATCCGAGATAGCCAAAATGTTCCGGCAGGCCCGGCAGCCGCTTGCCCGCGAAATCGTTGCCGGCGTCGTCCGTGAACTCGTCGTAGGTGAAGTCCGACCAGGTCCAGGAGGCGTCGAGACCGAAGCCGCTTTCATGCTCGTAGCGGAGCGCTGTCTCCAGCCCGCGACGATCCGAGCGGCCGGCGTTGACGTAGAACGTACGCCCCGGGAACTGCGCGAGCTCGAACGGCACCAGTTCGTCCTCGATGTCGATAGCGAACGCGGCGAACTCGAAGTACAGCCCGTCGCGGCCGGTCTTGAAGCCCAGCTCGACGTTGTCCGCGCGCTGCGGCTCGAGCGCCGGGTTGAAGCCACCGCTGGCGTCCGGGTTCGCGAGTTCGGTCGTCGTCGGCGTTTCGAAGGAGCTGCTCCAGGACGCGTAGACGATGCGCCCGCCGAAATCGGCGCTCAGCCCGAGCGACGGGCTGAGCTGGTCGAATTCGATGTCGCCCGAGTCATCGCCGTCGGCCAGGAAGCGGTCGCCGACGTCGAACTCGACGCGGTCGTAGCGCAGGCCGCCGCTCGCGGTCCAGCGCTCGCCCAGGGGGTATTCGGCCTGCAGGTACGCGGCGTTGCCAGTGACCCGCTCGCGTTGCTCGAAGACCAGCCCGCCGTAGCTGCCGTCTTCGTTGTCGTAGCGACGGCGCGCGTCGTCCTGGCGGTCGAACTCGGCGCCCAGGACCAGTTCGAGCCGGCCGGTCAGCGGCTCAGCGAAGCGATACTGAGCGCCGAGCCCGTAGACGTCGCGGTCGAACTCGACGATGCCGCCGTCCGTGAACGGCAGCTTGTTCGCGAAATCGCGGCGCGTGTAGTAGCTCCTGAGCGTCAGCGTGCCGGCCGCGCGCGGGCGTTCCCAGCTGAGCCCGAGGCGCTGCTGGTCGAGCGCCTCGCCCGCGTCGAACTGCAGGTTGCGATCGCGCGCGGAACGCGGCGCCGCGGCCGCCTGGGCTGCGTCGATGCCGCCCGGGTCCTGCGCCTGCGGCTGCTCGCTCAGGTTCAGCGTCGCGGTCAGGCGATCGCCGGCCGTGCCGAGCGGCAGGCCGACCTTCGCGTTGAGCAGGCTGCCGCGGGCCCGCGAGTTCTCGCGGTAGCCGTCGATTTCCTGGTGCGAAAGGTTCACGAGGAACGACGCCGCGCCGGCGTCGCCGCCCGCCTTCAGTCCGACGCGGGAGAAGCCGAGCTCGCCGGCCGCGAGGCTGCCGGTCACGAACGGCTTGCCCTCGCCCAGCGCGGTCTCGACCGCGATGACGCCGCCCGAGGCGTTGCCGTATAGCGCGGACGCGGGGCCGCGCAGCACCTCGATGCGCCGGGCGGACCCGAGATCGATACTGTCGACCTGGGCCTGGCCGTCCGGCAGCGTCTCCGGCACGCCGTCGACGACCAGCTTGACGCCGCGCACGCCGAACGCGGAACGGGCGCCGAAGCCGCGCAGCGAGATGCGCAGGTCCTGCGCGAAGTTGTAGCGATTCTGCATGTACAGCCCGGGCACCTGAGCCAGCGCCTCGTCGAGACCCAGCTGCTGCGTGCCGGCCTGGATGCGCTCCTCGTCGACGACCGAGACCGCGCGGGCAAGATCGCGCACGGACGTTTCGAGACGGGTCGCCGAGACGACGATCTCGTCGAGCGTTTCCTCGGCCGCCAGCAGTTCGCCCGGAGGCAGCATCGTCAGCAACAGGCCGAGTGCGAAGGTACGCGAATTCGGGATGATCATTGCGGGGTCTTGGTATCGGTTGAAACAGGCCGGGCGAGCTGCACCCGGGCAGCGCGTACCTTATGCAATGGGCCGGGTAATTACCATTTCAATTGGTAACGTTCAGCTTGCGTCGGCGCGGCGCCGGACCAGGGCGCGCGCCTTGCTCGCGACCGGGAACAGCCGGTAGAACGCGCTCGCCAGCGGCTTGTGCGAATAGGTCTGCCACACGACGAGATCGAAGCCCGTCTTGTCGAGCAGGAGCTCGAACGACTGCCGGCAGAATTCGTTGCAGTGGCCGGGGCGCCAGTCCTCGGAATACTTGCGGTTCTTGAGCCCGCGGTTCTTCAGGAAGGCCTTGACGGCATAGCTGACCGAGCGCGTGTTCGGGAACTCGAGCAGCGCGAGGCCGCCGGGCCGCAGCAGCGCGCCGATCCGGCGCATCGCCAGGATCGGGTCCGGCAGGTGTTCGAGCACGTGGCGCAGCACCACGACGTCGTAGCGAACGTCGTCGGGGTTGTCGTAGTCGAGGAAGTTCGCGACGTCGACCTCGATGCCCTGGTCCTCCTGCACGGCCCGGGCCGCCTGTCGTGACAGCTCCATTCCGCGGACCTGCCAGCCCGCGCGGCGCGCGTGGTGCAGCAGGCAGCCGTTGCCGCAGCCGATGTCCATGATCCGGCCCGGCTGCGGGTGGTGGCGCGCCAGGAATTCCCAGCTCTGCAGCACGTGCCGGTTCGACTTGTAGTCGGGGTCCTCCGGGCTCACGTAGCGTTCCGTGTACTGCGACTGGTCTACGCCTAAGCTCATGTCGTAGTTCCACAGCGCGCAGTTGCCGCAGCGGTAGTAGTGCAGGTCGCTGTTGCGCCCGTCGCTCATGCACAGGCTGAGGTCGCTGCTGCCACACAGTCGGCATTGTTCGAGCATGGATCGGTCCGCGGCCACCGGGAACGGGGGATGGTAGCACGCGACCGCGCGGCGCCGATCGCGTAGAATCGTCGCCGGCTGCGTAAATCGGTTTTTAATTCAGGAGCTTATGCGAATGACAGGCAGACCCGGAGCGGCCCCGTCATGAGCCTCAGGGTACTCTGTATCGTCGGCGACGCCGACCGGCCGACCGTCGAGACCTTCGTCGGGCTGCAGCAGGCCGGAGTCGGCGTCACGGTCAGCTTCCAGGCCGATACCCCGAACTACCGCTACCTGGCCGAGGCCGGCGTGCCGATCATCGACCTGCCGCTGCGCAAGAACATCGATCTCGCCGGCATCCGCCGGCTGCGCGAGGAATTCGATCGCGGCGGCTACCAGCTCGTGCATACCTTCAACAACAAGGCGATCAGCAACGTCATCCTCGCCGCCCGCGGACGCGACATCCGGATCGTCGCCTACCGCGGCATCGTCGGCGCGGTCAGCTTCCTCGACCCGGTGTCCTGGCTGCGCTACCTGAATCCGCGCATCGACCGCATCGTCTGCGTCTGCGAGGCGATCCGCCGGCATTTCCTGTCGATGGAACCGGCGTTCCTGCGCATGCCCGCCGAGCGGCCGGTGACTATCTACAAGGGGCACCGGCTCGAATGGTACGACCAGAAACCGGCCAGCCTCGCGTCGCTCGGCATCCCCGACGACGCGTTCGTCATTACCTGCGTCGCCAACTATCGGCCGCGCAAGGGCGTCGAGGTGCTGATCGACGCGCTGCGCTACCTGCCGGAGGACGTGCCCGCGCACTTGCTGCTGGTCGGGGACATGAGCGCGCGGCGGCTCGACCGGCAGATTGCGGCGAGCCCGGCGCGCGAGCGCATCCACCGGCCCGGGTATCGCAGCGACGCGCCGCGCATCGCGGCCGCCAGCGACGTGTTCTGCCTGGCCTCGACCAAGCGCGAGGGCCTGCCGCGCTCCGTGATCGAGGCGATGGCCTACCGCGTGCCGCCGGTCGTCACGGATTCCGGCGGCAGCCCGGAACTGGTCGTCGATGGCGTCAGCGGCTTCGTCGTCCCGGTGTTCGACCCGCAGGCGCTGGCCCGGGCCTTCGAGACGCTGTACCGCGACCCGCAGCTGCGCGCGCGCATGGGCCAGGCCGCGCGCGACCGCATCGGCAACGACTTTCGCCACGAGGTCACGGTCGAGAAGACGCTCGCGCTGTACCGCGAGCTGGTGCCGGGCGCGTGAACGACTACGGAGGAGATCGCGAGCAGCCGGTGCCGCCGGGACGCGAACGTCCCGAGCGCAAGCTGCCGCCGGCCGACGACGAACCGCGTGAGGACGACGGCCCCGCGCCGGTGGAGGATCCGCGGCCGGATCGCCCGAAACGCCGGGCGTCGGGCGCGGCCGCCTAGGCGGTCCGGGAAGCGGCCACCGAGAGCGAGCGTTCGATCCGGATGTCGCCGTTCTCGGCGAGTTCGTCGGCCCCGGTCTTGATCGCGCGCAGCAGCGACTCGCCGTTGCCGCTCCAGCTGTTGCCGTGGATGCCGAACCAGCCGTTGCGCTCTTCCTTGGCACGGTACATGGCCGCGTCGGCGATGTTCAGCACCTGCTCCCAGCTCAGCAGGTCCGGCTGGTCCTCGATGAACGGGTAGCTCGCGAAGCCGATCGACGCAGTCGTGCGCGCCACCTGCCCGCCGCCCACGGAGTAGACGGTCTGCGCAATGCGCGAGCGGATCCGCTCGGCTAGCACGCTCGCCTCCTCGTGCGTCGTCTCGCGGCCGACGACGAGGAACTCGTCGCCGCCCCAGCGGATGACGACGTCGGAGTCGCGGCAGGCATTCTGCAGCGCGTCACGCACCTGCATCAGCATCTGGTCGCCGGCCGCGTGCCCGCAGCTGTCGTTGACGGGCTTGAAGTTGTCGAGGTCGACCATCATGAACACGAGGTCGTTGTTGCGCTCGGGATCCCTGCCACCGGGCCCGTGGTGCCGGCGAATCAGGCTGATGTCCTTGCCGATCTCCTCGAACAGGTAGCGGCGATTGCGCAGCCCGGTGAGCGCGTCGGTCAGGCTCGCATCCTTGAGCTTGACGTTCGCCATCTTCAGCTCCGCGTTGCGCTGCGCGAGCAGGTCGGTGCGTTCGCGCACCTCGTGCTCGAGCCGCTTGCTGTACTCGGTCTCGCGTGCCAGCTTGCGCTTCTGTGCGAGCACCAGCAGCAGCACGCTGCCGACGATGGCGAGCGCGTACAGCGTGTAGGCCCACCAGGTCAGCCACGGCGGATGGTCCACCGCCACGTCGAGAGAGACGCCGGCCTCGTTCCAGGCACCGTAGCTGTTCGCGGCGCGCACGCGGAACACGTAGTCGCCGCCCGAGAGGTTCGTGTAGGTGGCACGCCGCTCGTTGCCCGCCTCGACCCAGTCGGCGTCGAAGCCCTCGAGCATGTACGCGTAGACGTTCTTGCCCGGCGCCGCATAGTCGAGCGCGGCGAACTCGAAGCTCACCATGTCGTCCGTGTAGGCGAGTCCGAGCGACTCCAGGCCGGACAGCGGCTGCCCAAGGTCCACGGGCTCGTTCAGCTTGCTGACCTGGGTCAGGACGACAGCCGGCGGCGTGCTGGCCTGGACGATCGCGTCCGGATCGAACGCGTTGAAGCCGTTACTGCCGCCGAAGTACAGCGTGCCGTCCGGCGCCGCATAGTGCGCGCCGAAGTTGAATTCCTCGCCCTGCAGGCCGTCGCCGGCGTGGTAATTGCGCACCGAGCCGGTCCGCGGATCAAAGCGGCTGATACCGTAGTTCGTGCTCAGCCACAGCCCGCCGCGACCGTCCGAGCGAACCCCGTAGACGACGTCGTTCGCGAGCCCCTGCTGGCGCGCCACGGCGTAGAACTGGCCCTCGGTAGCACTGTTGTTGCGCGGCACGAAGCGATTGAGCCCGGCGCGCGTGCCGATCCACAGCGTACCGCTCGCGTCGCGGTGCAGCGCGTAGATGGCGTTCGACGAAAGGCTGCCACGGTCGTGCGGGTCGTGGCGGAAATGCTGCCAGCCGTCGCCGGCATCGTTCAGCCGGTTGAGCCCGCCGCTGCTGGTCCCGACCCAGATTCGCCCTTGCCCGTCCTCGCCGATCGCGGTTGCGTTCGGGCTCGACAGCGACGTCGGGTCGCCCGCGTCGTGGGCGTAGTTGTCGAAGTCGTCGGTCTCTGGCCGGTAGCGGCTCACGCCGCCGCCGAAGGTCCCGATCCAGAGTTCCCCGCGGCTGCTCACGTACAGCGACATGATGCCGTTCGAGGCCAGGCTGCGCGGATTGCCGGGCTCGTGGCGGTAGACGCGCACCGTGCCGGTGGCGAAGTCGATGCGGTTCAGCCCGCCCTGCATCGTGCCCGCCCAGGCATTGCCGCCGGGCCCGGTGGCGAGGGCCATGACGCGCTGGTCCGACAGCGCGGCGGCTACCTCCGCGGCGACCGGCCGCGGCGGCTGCTCGCGCGCATGGTCGAAGACGTGGATGCCGCCGCCGAAGGTGCCGATCAGCAGCGCCCCGTCGCCCGTGCGGGCGAAGGAGGTAACGTTGCGAGCGGCCGGGTTGCCGTCCGCGGTCGCACCGGTGCGCCGGTGGCCGAAGGCCCACGAGCGCGAATTCCACTTGCTGAGTCCGCCGGTCTTGGTTCCGACCCAGAGCACGCCGCCGCGGTCTTCGTACAGCGAGATCACGTTGCTGTCGCCCAGGCTTCTCGGGTCGGCGGGCTCGTGTCGATAGTGCGCGAAGCGATCGCGGCCGCGATCCATCAGCGCGAGGCCCGCGTTCGTCCCGACCCAGAGGCGGCCGCTCGAGTCCTCGAGTATCGCCTCGACGCGATCGCCGGGCAGCGATGCCCGCTTCTGCGGTTCGTGCCGGTACAGCGCGATCTCCCCGGTCGTCTCGTCGAGGCGGCCGAGGCCCTGGTTCGCGGTGCCGATCCAGAGGCTGCCGTAGCTGTCACGGAAGATCGCCATGACGCGCCCGTCCTCGCCGGCCGCGACCGAAGGCAGTTCGAAGCGCACGACCATGCCGGTGTCCGGATTGAGGCGGTCGAGGCCGCGCCCGGTGCCGACCCAGACGTAGCCGTCGTCGTCCTGCCACAGCGCGTAGATGCGGTCGTCGCTCAGCGTCGCCGCGTTGTCCGCGGCGTGCCGGTAGTGCGTGAAGCTGCCGCTCGCAGGATCGAGTCGGCTGAGGCCGCTGCGCATCGTGCCGACCCACAGCCCGCCGTGCCGGTCCGCCAGCAGGCGCCGCAGGTTGTCAGCGGGCAGGGCCGCGGGATCGTCGGGATCGTGGCGCCAGGTCTCGAAGCGCTCGCTGTCCGCCGCGCGACGCGCGAGGCCGCCGCCGTCGGTCGCGGCCCACAGGCTGCCGTCGGTCGCTACGGCGAGGTCGGTGATGAAGTCGTTGGCAAGTGCCCCGGGCGTGCCGAGTTCGCGCCGGAATTGCAGGAACTGGTAGCCATCGTAGCGATTCAGGCCGCTTTCTGTCGCGAACCACATGAAACCGGTGCGGTCCTGCGCGATCCGGTTGACCGCGTTCTGGGACAAGCCGTCGTCGATCGCGAGGCGCTCGAAACGCATCGGCAGCGCCTCGTCCTGCCAGGCCTGCGCCGCCGGGGCCGTGCAGGCCAGGCCGAGCAGCAGCGCCAGGCGCCAGCCCGCGGCGCCGCTAGCGCGCCCCCGGGCGCGCGCCGTGCTTGCTGCCTCTGCCTGCATGTCCTCGATCCTCCTGATCCCGGGGTGGCGCGCTATCCTGCGTCGGCCTGCCGGCGCCCGCGCGAGCGCCGGGTGCCGGACCCTTCAGTGGTTAGCGACCGGCACAGGGCAAAGCTTTAGCGCGGTCGGCCGCGGGCGAGACCGGTCCATGGATCACCGGTCGTCCTGCAGCGTGGTCGAGGCCGCGCTCGTGCGATACAGCGGGGCGTAGTCGGTGACCGCGTCGGCCCACAGGTAGCCGTCGGCCCACAGGTAGCCATCGGCCCACAGGTAGCCGTCGGCCCAAAGGTAGCCGTCGCTCCACAGGTAACCGTCGCTCCACAGGTAGCCGTCGCTCCACAGGTAGCCGTCGGCCCACAGGTAGCCGTCCGCCCAGAGGTAGCCATCGGCCCACAGGTAGCCGTTCGCCCAGGCGTTGCCGCCCCAGAGCTGTGCCGTGTCCTCGACGAGGATCACCTCGCCCTCGTCCGAGCGCGCCATCAGCGGTGACAGCGCCTCGCCGTTGACGATCCCGGTCGCCGACAGCGCGGCCTCGACGTCCAGTACGCCGGCGCCCGCCGCCGTGGGTTCGGCGTCGATCTTGCGCGCCGAGCGCATCAGGCGTGCCTTGATCGTGGCCGGGGTCAGCGACGGGTCCTTCTCCAGCATCAGCGCGGCGGCGGCGCTGACCAGCGGCGCGGCCATGCTGGTACCGGACAGCTCGAGGTAGTGATCGTTGCAGCCGCTGACCGGGCAGGCGACGAAGCGGTCTGCGAGATCCGCGTGCAGCTTCGCGCCGTCGGGAATCGCGGCCACGACGCGGTTGCCGGGCGCCACGAGGTCGGGCTTCAGGACGTGGTCACCGAGCGTCGGCCCCATGGACGAGTAGCTCGACACGTAGTCGTCACTGAAATCGTCGCCGGTACCGTTGTCGGTCAGCGAGCCCACCGTGATCAGCTTGCGCGAGTTCGCCGGGCTGGTGATGGTCATGTGCCCGTCGCGGCCGTAGTTGCCTGCGGCAACGACGACGACCATGCCGGCGTCCCACAGAGCCTCGGCCGCCTTGACGAGCGGGTCCGTCGCGTTCGACTCGTCGATCGACTTGCCGAGCGAGACGTTGACGACGCGAATGTTGAAGTAGTGGCCGTAGCGCAGCAGGCAGTCCATGGCGGCCAGTGCATCCGACGTCACGCCGCGCCCCTGGTCGTCGAGCACGCGGACCGACAGCAGGTCGGCGTCGCGCGCCGGGCCCTGCGGCTTGCCGAGAGACGCGTCGCCGCGACCGGCGATGATGCCGGCGACGTGCGTGCCGTGGCCGTACGGGTCACGACGGTCCGTGCCGATCCGCTCGTTGTGGTAGTAAGCCTCGAAGAACACCTCCGGATCGGCCGGGCATTCGAACTCTTTATCCACGAAGTCGAACTGCTCGGCGGCGGCCGGGAAATCACCGTGCGTCGCGAGGCCTGAATCGAGCACCGCGATGCCGACATTGTCGCCCGTCCAGGCGGACAGCGCCGTGCCGGCCGCCGGGATCTTCGCCGTCAGGCGGGCCGCCGTCGACGTTGCCTGCACCGGTGCATCGAGCGACAGGCGCGAGACATTGCCGGCCAGCGCAAGATCCTCGAGTGCCGAGGCCGGCACGCGGATAGCTCGCATGCTGAACGCGTGGTAGCTGCGCAGCACCTCGCCGCCCAGCGCGGCAATGCGATTCGCTTCCAGGGCCTGCGGATGTTCGGCATAGGTGACGATGACGCTGACGGGCTGGCTGCCGCCGGTCGCGGCAAGCGCCTTGAGCGGCGCGCTCATCTTCTCGCTCGCTGCGGCCGATATCGCCGGCCGGTCCGCCGCAACACCCGGGCGCGCGTCGTCGCTGCGGGCCTCGGGCAGCGACGGCGCCACGGCCGCGATCGGCGTGGCGACCGGCTGGGCGGTCGTCCCGCCTGCCGTCACCAGCTCGCTGACCGCGAGTGCCGTTGCAAGGAAGCCGAGTACCGCCGCGGTGGCGGCGCAGAAATCTTGCTTGGTCATGCATCTACCCCGGAAAGTGGTCGGCGCGTTGGCGCCTGCTCGATCGTGGGGCGTATTTCAGCAGGCGCGGGCCCGGGGCGGAGGTGCAGGGCGTCGGCGCCCGGCGCGGCCGGTGTGACGCGCGTCACATAACGGTCCTGTCAAATCGCTGCAGCTCAGTCCTGCGGCTGCAGCAGGAAGCGCGTGCGAATGGTCTCCAGCTCCTGCGGCTCGCCGCCGGGTGTCTCGCCGAGGTGGGCAGCGAGGAAGCCGGGCACTTCGGCCGCTGCGAGCGGCTCGGTGAAGAAGAAACCCTGCAGCGCATCGCAGCCCTGCGCGCGCAGGAAATCGATCTGGTCGAGCGTTTCCACGCCCTCGGCGATCACGGTGAGGCCGAGGCGGCTGGCCATTGCTATCAGCGCGGCGCAGGCGGCGCCGCCGGTTCCCCCGTCGCGGCAGCCGTCGACGATCGGCCGGTCGATCTTGATCGCGTCGATCGGCAACTCGGTCATGCGCGCCACCGACGAGTAGCCGCGGCCGAAGTCATCGATGACGATGCCGACCCCGAGCTTGTGCAGTCGCCGGACCTGGGCCGCGGCCCGTGCTTCGCGCATCAGCATGGACTCGGTGATCTCGAACTCGAGGGCAGCCGCCGGCAAGCCGGCGCTCGCGAGCGCCGACTCGACCACCAGCACGAGGTCGTCGCGCGCGAACTCCTGCTCGGACAGGTTGATGCCGATCGGCGGCAGCGACCGCCAGTGCTCGCGCCAGGCTGCGGACTGGCTGCAGGCCGCGCCCAGCACCCATTCGCCTATCGCGGTCATCAGCCCGCTGGCCTCGGCGATCGGGATCACCTCGGCCAGGTCGATCAGGCCGCGCAGCGGGTGGGCCCAGCGCAGCAGCGCCTCGAGGCCGGCAACGCGCCCGCTGCCGAGATCGATGCGCGGCAGGTAGCGCAGTTCGAGCTGGCCGTTTTCGACCGCCCAGCGCAGTTCGTTGTGCGTATCGAGCCGCCGGCGCACGCGGAAACGCGTGGTATCGGTGTAGAACTGCTGCGGCGTGCTGCCGCGCAGCAGCGCTTCGTCGAGCGCCTTGCGCGCGTTCTGCAGCAACTCCTCGCCGCTGTCGCCGTCGATCGGGAAGAACGCGATGCCGAGCTTGGGCGTCAGCTCGAAGCGGTGCTCGTCCAGCGAGACCGGCTCCTCGAAGGCGCGCTGGATGCGCGCGGCAACCTGCGCCGCTGCTTCCCGTTCCTCGACGTCGCGCAGGACCAGCGCGAATTCGCCCGAACCGGCTATCTGCGCCGGTGCCGGGTCGCGGTCGGCACCTGGCGACTGGCGCAGGTCGCCGTCGCGCAGGCAGTTGTCTATGCGCGTGCCCGCCACGGACAGAACGGCCTCCGACACGCTGCGCCCGAGCACGCGGCGGATGGCGGGCACCTGCGGGAAACCGACGCTGACCAGCGCCAGGCCGCGCTCGCGCAGGCGCGCCTCGCACAGCGCCGCTTCCAGACGGCCGACGTAATCGTCGTAGTGCACGCCGTCGCCCGGCTCTGCCGCGCGGGCTGCACCGCGCCCCGCGCGCAGCCTGCGCAAGATCGCGAGCACGCTCGTGCGGCCGGCGACGATCAGCCGGCATTCGTAGTCGGCCTCGCGGCCGCGCGGGCCGAGCGAGAAGTCGACCGCGGCTTCCTCGCGCGTCTTTAGGCAGCGGCGTATCTGCTGCCGGATGCGGCCGGCCACCTCGGCCGGCAGCGCCTCGTCGAGCGAGCGGCCGACCAGGCCCGCCGGGTTCAGCAGTTCGTCATCCTCGCCGCCGCCGAGGTGAGCGACGATACGGCCGCGCTCGGACAGGCGCAGCAGCGCGTCCGGCAGCAGCCGCAGCATCTCGTCTAGCTTGTCTGCCGGGCTGTTCGTCATGTCTGTTGCTGTGCCGTCCTTGACCCAGGTTGCGCGTACGCGCCGCGCTGCGGCGGAGTACCCGGCTATCCTGCAACGTATCGGCAGCGCCGCGCCGTGCTTGAGGTCACGCTTCGACGGGGCTCGCGGGCCCAGGCGTTTTTCCGCCCTGCCGAGCCGCCGTGTGCGGGGGCCTGGCTAAGCGGCCGCAGGACCTGCCCGGCGGTCATTCGTGGGACCGTCCGACCAGCGTTGCAATGCTTCCAGTGTTCGCCGGGAGGGCTCGGCGTCGGCATCGACCCGGCGCTCGCGCCGCAGCGCCGCAGCGCCGCCGTTGGCCAGGAAGGCGGCGAGCGAACCCGCGATCTCGCGGCGGAACACCACGTTGCCCCCGAGCCCGTCGGGCCGCTCGCTGACCTCGCGCAGCAGCACCGTCGGCACGCCGAGATAGGTCAGCTCCTCCTGGTTCGAGCCGCCGTCGGTCAGCACCAGGCGCGCGTCGGCCAGCAGGCGCAGGAACGCCGAGTACGGCAGCCGCGGCGACAGCCGCAGGCCCGGCGCGGACTCGAGCCGGCCGAGCAGCCCGTAACGGCGCAGCCGCGCCGCCGTGGGCGGGTGCAGCACGAACAGGAGCGGCACCTGCGCCGCGATGTCGACCAGCTCGTCGACCAGCGACGCGAGCCGGCGTCGGCGGTAGATGTTCTCGAAGCGATGGATCGATGCGACCGCGTAGTCGCCGGCGGGCACGCCCGGATCGGCCGCGGGCTTTGCGAGGGCGTAGCGCACGGTGTCGAGCAGCGTGTTCTCGCCCGTGTCGACGATGTCGTCCGGCCGGTAGCGCCGCATGCGCCCGGCCGCCGCCGCGTTCGGACACAGCGCGAAGTGCAGCAGGCGAAAAACGAGGCGGCGCACGGCCTCTTCCGGGAACGGGTCGAACAGCTTCAGCGAAGACAACCCGCTTTCCATGTGCGCGACGGCAGCGCCGCAGGAGCGCGCGGCCAGCGCGCCGGTCAGCGTCGACAGCGTATCGCCGTGCACGACGACCAGCGGGGCCGCGCCGTCCTCGGCGGCGACCTGCCGGAGGTAGCGGCGGCAGGCGAGGAAAGCACCGGGCAGCCACGTCAGCAGGCGCAGAACGCTCGAGCGCTCGGTCGCGGCCGCCGGTTGCACCAGCGGCGAGTCGATGTCGAAATCCTCGAGAAGCGCGTCCATCGAGTCACGGTGCTGGCCGGCGAGGTACAGGCTGTGCGGCAGGCCGGCGGCCGCGGCCAGCCTGAGCACCGGCGAGACCTTGACGAGCTGCGCCCGCGTGCCGACGACGAAGACACAGGTGGGCATGCTCAGGTTTGCGGTACGTTGCGTGTCGGGTACACGGTGCGGCTTCCGGCGGCGCGGGCAACGCTACTGTAACTGCTCGCCGCGACGGACAGAACCGCGCCGTGCAGGCTGTTCAGTTGGCGTGCCCGTCGTCTTGGCTTGCCGGGTGCCGGTCACCGGCTGGCCGCTCCTGCGGGGTGTGTGGTCCGCGCGCCAAACGCGGCGCGGGAACCTCCTCGCGGAAAGCCTTCAGCAGGCCGAACGCCATCAGTACCAGCACGATCGCGAACGGGAGGCCGGTTGCGATCGACGCGGTCTGCAAGGCCGTCAGGCCGCCGCCGATCAGCAGGACCGCGGCGACGACGCCCTCGGTTACGGCCCAGAACACCCGCTGGGTGACGGGGGGATCGAGATGGCCGCCGGACGTGATGATGTCGATGACGAGCGACCCGGAGTCGGACGAGGTTACGAAGAACACGAATATCAGCAGCAGCGCGACCGCTGCCGACAGGCTGGCGAGCGGGAACCCGCGCAGCAGTTCGAACAGCGCGGTGGCGACGTTGGCCTCGACGGCGGCGACGATGTTCGCGTTGCCGTACAGGGCCTCGTGGATGGCCGTCCCGCCGAACACCGATATCCATGCAAAGGTCAGGACAGCGGGCACGCAAAGCACGCCGAGGAGGAACTCCCTCACCGAGCGTCCGTAGGAGATGCGCGCGATGAACATGCCGACGAAGGGCGACCACGCGATCCACCAGGACCAGTAGAACACCGTCCAGTCGCCCTGCCAGTTCGCTTCGCGCGCGTAGGTTTCCGTCCAGCTGCCGAGCGTCAGCAGGTTCTGCAGGTAATGCCCGGTGTGCTGCACGAAGCCCTTCAGCAGGAACAGCGTCGGCCCGACGACCAGCAGGAACAGCATGAGCAGCAGCGCGACGCCCAGGTTCAACTGGCTCAGCAGCTTGATGCCGCGGTCCAGGCCCGATACGACGCTGGCTGTCGCAACCAGCGTGATGACGGCGATCAGCCCCAGCTGCACCGCCGGCGAAATGCCGGTTCCGAACAGGTAGTACAGCCCGGCGTTGATCTGCGTTACCCCGAAGCCGAGCGACGTCGCGACACCGAACATTGTCGCCACGACGGCGAGGACGTCGATCAGGTCGCCCGGCAGCCCGTTGATCCGGTCGCCAAGTAGCGGGTGGAACAGGCTGCGTACCGTCAGCGGCAGCCCGCGGTTGAAGGAGAAATAGGCGAGCGCGAGCCCGACCAGCGCGTAGATCGCCCACGCGTGAAAGCCCCAGTGCAGGAAGGTGAGGTCCATCGCGCGGGTCGCGGCGCTCGCGTTGAGCCCGGGGATGACGGGCGGCGAGGCGTAATGCGTCACAGGTTCGGCGACGCCCCAGAACATGAGCCCGATACCCATGCCGGCGCTGAACAGCATGGCGAACCAGGCCGGCCGCGAGTAGTGCGGGCGCGCGCCGGCGCCGCCGATACGGATGTGACCGAAGCGGCTCAGCGCCAGGTAGAGACAGAACAGCAGGAACGCCTGCACGCAGAATATGAGGAACCAGCCGAAGCCGAGCGTGATACCGCCTTTCAATCGCGCGAACAGGGTTTCCGCCGTATCGAGGTTGGTCAGCGCAAACAGCACGAAGCCTGCGATCAGCCCGACCGACACGCCGAATACGCGCGGGTGCACCTTGAAGCCCCCGCTGCCCCCGTCCCGTTCGTTGTCGTCGTTCACCCTGCCCGTCTCCTTCCTGGCCTGCCCCGTGCGCGCGTGCCTGCGCGCTGTTCAGTCGTCCGCATCCGCTGCCACGATACCGTAGCGCTCGCGCAATTCCGGCCCGAGCGCCGCCGCGAGCGGCGCGAGCTGCGCCTCGTAATGCTTCCACTGCTCAAGTGCCGACCTGAAGATCGGCTGGCGGACCTGTTCCGAACTCGGCGTCCGCACCCGTCGTTCGGTTTCGTGGAACCTCAGGCACCGGTCCTCGAACGGCAGACCGCAGAAATCGAGCATGCGCCGCACCTGCCCCTCGAGATCGTGCACGACGTCTTCGTGGTTCACGCGCAGCACGAAACCGGGCAGCGTACGGTCCCAGTGCTCCATCAATTCGACGTAGTCACGGTAGTAGCGGCCGAGATCGCCGAGGTCGTAAGTGAATTCCTGGCCCTCGGCGAACAGCTGCTTGTAGCCGCTGAAGCCGCATGCCATCGGGTGGCGTCGCGCGTCGATCACGCGAGCGTTCGGCAGGATCAGGCGAATCAGCCCCAGGTGCCTGAAGTTATTAGGCATCTTGTCGATGAAGAAAGGCGCGCCGGCGCGGTGCACGCGGGTTTCCTCCAAGTACTGGCGGCCGAACTCCGCGAACTCGGACGGCTGCAGCTCGGCGAGAATGCCCGGGTAGGCGCTGCTGCCGCTGAAACGCCTGCGCTTTCGCAGCCGCTGACTCAGCGCGAGTATGTTTGGCAGTTCGAGCGTGCCGTCGACCTGGCTGTGCGACGAGAGAATCTGTTCCAGCAGCGTCGATCCGGCGCGCGGCAGGCCGACTATGAAGATCGGGTCGGGGTCGGTGCAGCCGCATTGCGCGCGGGTCGCGAACAGCCTGGCCGTACAGACCTCCCGCTGTGCGCGCAGGTCCTCGCTCATGCGCCCGGAATCGTAGCGGCTCTGCGCCTTCTTGCGGTCGTTGCCACGCGCGTAGTAGCGAAACGAGCGCTCGTACTCGCCGCGGTCTTCCCAGGCCTTGCCGAGCGCAAAGCACAGGTAAACGCGATCCATGTGCGACAGGTTCGCCGTCTGTTCCTGGTCCTGCATGGCGTCGAGTTCGGCGTCGGGAAACTCGTAGGTCTTGAGGTTGGCGAGCGCGTACCAGGCTTCGCCGTGACGGGGCTCGCTCGCCAGTGCCTGCCGGTAGGAGCGGATCGCGTCGTCCGCGCGGCCGCAGGTCTTCAGGGCGTGGCCGCGCGAGGTCAGCGTATTCGGATCACCGGGCACGCGCTCCAGTACCCGGTCGAAGATGTCGAGCGCCGTGTCGTAGTCGCCGGTCTGCATGCACTCGATCGCGTACAGCGACTGGAACCGTGGATTGTCCGGCCCGGTTGCCAGCAGGCGCTCGGCCTCCGCACGCGCCCGCGTGAATTTCTGCCGCTTGCGCAGTACCTGCACGTAGTCGATGCGCGCCTGCACGTTGCCCGGCTGGAACTCGACGGCACTCTCCAGCAGGAACTCCGCGTCGTCGAGAACGCCGAGGCGGACGCCGATGTCCGCCAGCAGGCGCATGGCCTCGACGTGATGCGGAAACTTCTGCAGGAACTGCCGGCACAGCTCCTCGGCACGGACGTAGCGGCGCTGCGAAATGAGATCCATTACTGCGACCAGCGGCCGCGGCAGTGCCGCGAGCTGCTCGATGCGGGCACGCAGTGCCGCCGCCTCGGACTCGCGGCCGAGCTGCGCGAGCAGATCGTGCTGCGCACGCAGGCTGGACTCGAGCGCGGGATTCAGTCGCCAGGCGCGCGCAAAGGCCTCGATGGCACCGGCCGTGTCGCCGGCATCGCGGCGGGCGTAGCCCTCCTCCTGGTGCGCGCGGCCGTGGTCCGGCACGAGTCGCTTGAGCCGGTCGAGGACCTCGAGCGCAGCGCCGGGGCGGCCCTGGTAGCGATGGCAGACGGCCAGCATGTACAGGGCCTCCGGGCTTTCCGGCTCGTCGTCAAGCAGCCTGTCGAGGTCGGCCCTGGCGTCGTCGAAGCGCCGCGCGACGATCCGTCGCTGGATATCGTCGAGACTCGGTCCGGCCGGTCGTGACTGTTGCATGGCTGACTTCACGAGACGGCGCCGCGCCTGCCCGTCCTGGCTCCCGGCAACTCTTCGCGCGTCTCAGAAATCGTGGGAAATGCGCAGGCCGATCGTGCGCGGCCTCGCGTAAGTCACGCGGTGCCGGTCGAACACGAAATTGCGGGCCAGTTCGGCGCGTTCGTCGGTCAGGTTCTCGACGTACAACTCGGCCATCCAGTCCTCGGTGCTGACGCCTGCGCTGACACCGAGCATGGTCCAGCTGTCGATGCGCGCCCGGTTGATGACGATGACGTCGCTGAAAGATTCCGACGAGTGCGCGATTTGCGGCATCACGTGGCCCATCCAGCCGTTGTCCATCTCCCACTCGTAGCGGGCGCGGGCATTCAGCTGCAATGACGGCGCGTAGGCGAGTTCGTCGCCGACCCGGACGTCGTCGGTGGGCGTAATGACGTTCGTGATTTCGGAATCCAGCGCCGAGAAGGCGCCGATGAGGGTCAGGCCGTAGATGCCCGACGGCTGCCAGATCAGGTCTCCCTCGATCCCGCGGACCTCGGCATCCGCGGCGTTGTCCGAGAAAAACAGGTTGGTGATGCTCGGATCGAAAATGGTCGTCTGCAGGCGGTCGATTTCGACGAAGAACAGGTTGCCGTTGAAGCGCAGCGTGTTGGCAAGGAAGTCCGCTTTCCAGCCTATTTCCATGTTCGTGACTTCGTCCGTGTCGAGCGCGAACGGCACGCTGAATCCGCCCGGTCCCGCCGCTCCGCCCGGCCGGTTCAGCAGCCCGGGCCGGAAGCCCTCGGACCAGGTGAAGTAGTAGAGCTGGTCGTCGAACGGAGTCCACGACAGGCTGATCTTGCCGATGACGCCGTCGGCGACCGCCGAATCGGGTGCCTGCAGTGCGGCAACGACGGAGGCCGGGGTACTGGCATCCACCGTTTCCGGCGTGTAGGTGATGTGCTGCGACGTGTCGCAGCTGCCGCGGAACGTAACCTCGTTGTCACCGTTGTAGAGGTCGCTGATGTCGGTACCGAAGGCATTGGCGTCGGGCTGGAACAGGTTGCAGAACGACGAGTTTGCGCTGCCGGCGAAGTCTACCTCGATGTCGTACCAGCGGGCGCCCAGCGTGATCGCGAGTTCGTCGCTTACGTCGAAGGTCAGCTGGCCGAACAGCCCTAGCTGCTCGTCGGTGCGCAGCACGTCATTTCGGAAAATCACGCCTGACGGGAACGGTCCAGGGTCCGAGGTGTAACCGGTCGTAAATGGGAAGTTCGGCGAGAAACCCGTCTGGACGCCGAAGCCGTCGACCCGGGTCGAGCCGGGGTAGGTGAAGTCGTTGCGTTCGGCCAGTTCGAGGTCGCTGTAGAAGACGCCGACCGTTGCGCGCAGCCGGTTTTCGGCCGGGGTATTGACGCGCAGCTCGTGGGTCATGACCTCGGTATCGGTCATGGACTTCACGAACAGGTTCGGCGGCTGGCAGGTGCCGGACGGTGCCGCGCCGCCCGGGTACGACACGGAACCGTCGCAGATGTAGTACGGGAGGTACTGGCCGACGAACAGGTAGTCCGAGTAATCGACGAACTGGTCGGTGTCGCGGTCGGTGAACGCGCCGGTGTAGACGACTTCGAGCTCGCGCAGGCGCCCCTCGAGCGTCCAGTTGGTGTTGATGAACTGGTCTTCGAGCGACTCGTCCTGGTAGCGCTGGACTTCGAGGTCGCCGAGGTCGGGGTCCGCGAAGAACACGCCCTCGGCGTCCATCGACTGCTGCATCACGCCGACGCTGAGCGTCCAGTCGGGGTTGATGTCGTAGATGCCGCTCAGCCGGAATCCGGAGTAGACCGATTCGTTGATGTCCTCCTCGGTGCGGGTGCTGTTGTCGGCGGGCAGGAACGTGACCCCGCTCAAATCGGCGGTCGACTGGAAGCCGGCGCGCTGCGCGCTGACCGGCACGCCGTTGTCGCGGACCGTGCCCTCCGGGCGGAAGCGTGCGCTCTCGCTCGCGTCCAGCGTACCCGCCACGTTGTCGATAAAGCCGCCCTTGTTGTCGGCGTAGACCACGCCGCGCAGCGCGAAGGTATCGCTGAACGACAGGTTGAGCATGACCTCGACATTGTTGGACGGCTCGCCGTCCTGCGTGATCGCCGTGCCTGCCTTGAGGCTGGCGTAGGTCTCGCCCGGTTCCGGCCGGTTGGTGATCAGCCGCACCGTGCCGGCCTGCGAGCTGGCGCCGAACAGGGTGCCCTGCGGGCCCGGCAGGACCTCGACGCGCGCGAGGTCGGCCGCGTAGACGTCGAGGTTGCGACCGGGCTGGGCCAGCGGCTGTTCGTCGAGGTAGAGCGCGACGTTGGGCGCAAGCCCGGCCACGCCCGCGGTCGTCAGGTTCGGCGTGGTCGACGCGACGCCGCGAATGTAGATGGTTTTCTGGCCCGGTCCGCTGCCACCCGCGGAAACGCCCGGCAGCTGCACGAGGTAGTCGGTGAAGTTGGTGACGCCCAGCTCCTCGAGGGACTGCTGGCCGAGTGCCGATACGGCGACGGGAATGTCCTGGGTGCTCTCGGTGCGTTTCGTCGCGGTGACGACGACTTCCTCGATCTCGGCAGCGGCGTCCTGGCTGGCCACAGAGGCCGCGAGCGCCGAGGCAACGGCAATACTGATCCTTGACCTGGTGTACATGGTCCCCCGTTCTAGCTGTAGGTGATTGATTTATTGACGTTTCTGGCCGCGATTCGCCCAAGGGCGCATGCTCCGGAAGGCGCGATGGCGCCCGCGGCGGCCTGCTGTCGAGATAGCCCGGCGAGATGACCGGGCGTTGCCGGGACAGGTTAACACCCGCCGCCCGCGAATGACAGGCGCGCTGTTGCGGACGCGCCACAGATCGCCTGCAGATCGCCCGATCCAGTGACTTGGATGACGCGCACAAGCGACGGCTGGCAGGGCCGGCGCCGGGCTTCGCCACGCGGACTACACTCGGGGGTGACAGCCAGGCGAGCCAGCCCGTGCCCGCCGCCTGCGGCGGCACCCGCTGCTCGGGAGACCCGGGACATGGGGCAGCCTGCCAATGACTATCGCGACGATGCCTGCGCTGCCGGGCGCGCTGCGGCCGCGGGCGCGGATCGCTATGCGCGGGCGCTGGCCGCGTGGCTCGCGCCGGCCGATATCCGGCTTGACGGCAAGCGCCGTTGGGACATCCTGGTCCGCGATGCTCGCGCGCCGCGCGAGATCCTGCAGCGCGGCAGCCTGGGCGCCGGTGAAGCGTACATGCGCGGCTGGTGGGATTCGCCGGCGCTGGACGAATGCGTATGCCGGATCCTGCGCGCCGGTCTCGGCGGTCGGCTCGCCTCTCTGCGGGCCGCGTGGCTGGGGTGGGGCGCCTGGCTGGGCAATCCGCAGCGGCGCGCACGGGCTTTCGCGATCGGACGAGCACATTACGACCTCGGCAATGACCTGTTCGAGGCGATGCTGGATCGCCGCATGGTCTACAGCTGCGGCTACTGGCCCGGCGCCGCGGATCTCGACGAGGCCCAGGCGCAGAAACTCGCGCTGGTTTGCGAAAAACTCGAACTCGTACCGGGCCAGCGGCTGCTGGACATAGGCTGTGGCTGGGGCAGCCTGTGCGAATTCGCGGCGCGAAACTACGGCGTCGCGGCGACAGGTCTGACCGTGTCCCGGCGCCAGTACGAGCTCGCAAGCGCACGTTGTGACGGTCTGCCGGTGCAAATCCGGCTGCAGGACTACCGCGCGATCGGGAACGAGAGCTACGACCGGGTGGCGTCCATCGGCATGTTCGAGCACGTTGGCGTCCGCAATTACCCTCGCTATTTCGACGTGGTGCGTCGCTGCCTGGGGCCGGACGGGCTGTTCCTGTTGCACACGATCGGTCGCAACAGCAGTACCCGCAGCGTCGACCCGTGGATAGAGCGTTACATCTTCCCTCGCGGCCAGCTGCCGTCACTGCGCCAGGTCAGCGCCGCGCTGGAGGGCCGTTTCGTCGTCGAGGACCTGCACAACTTCGGCATCGACTACGATGCGACGCTGCTGGCCTGGTACCGCAGGTTCGACGCCGCGTGGCCGGGGCTGGCCGGGCGCTACGACGAGGTGTTCCGCCGCATGTGGACGTTCTACCTGCTGGGCTGCGCCGGCGCCTTCAGGGCACGCGACATGCAGGTCTGGCAGTTCGTGCTGTCATCGCGCGGCCTGGCGGGCGGCTACCGGCGACCGCGCTGGTAGGGGCAGCGGGAACCAAAAAAAACGCCGCAACCCGGCGGGTTGCGGCGTTTGGTGTTAGAAGCCTGGCGGTGTCCTACTCTCACATGGGGAGACCCCACACTACCATCGGCGCTGAGCGTTTTCACTTCCGAGTTCGAAATGGGATCGGGTGGTTCCCACTCGCTATTGCCGCCAGGCAGACCGGTTGGATTCCGAGCGTAACCACGGGCGCCGTGCAGCCCGTGCATTTCGGCTCGCTATCCGAAAAAGTAACAATCTGAATAATTTCTGACATCTGAGAATCAAGCGTCGCATTCCCGTCGCACACACACCAAAGTGCTTTGGTGTTATATGGCCAAGCCTCACGAGCAATTAGTACTGGTTAGCTTCACGCATTACTACGCTTCCACACCCAGCCTATCAACCTCGTAGTCTTCGAGGGCTCTTCAGGGACCTCGAGGGTCCAGGGAAATCTTATCTTGAAGGGGGCTTCCCGCTTAGATGCTTTCAGCGGTTATCCCGTCCGCATATAGCTACCCGGCAATGCCACTGGCGTGACAACCGGAACACCAGAGATGCGTCCACTCCGGTCCTCTCGTACTAGGAGCAGCTCTTCTCAAATTTCCAACGCCCACGGCAGATAGGGACCGAACTGTCTCACGACGTTCTAAACCCAGCTCGCGTACCACTTTAAATGGCGAACAGCCATACCCTTGGGACCGGCTACAGCCCCAGGATGTGATGAGCCGACATCGAGGTGCCAAACACCGCCGTCGATATGAACTCTTGGGCGGTATCAGCCTGTTATCCCCGGCGTACCTTTTATCCGTTGAGCGATGGCCCTTCCATACAGAACCACCGGATCACTAA
>CALALV010000078.1 GCA_937925605.1 uncultured Woeseia sp. | reverse complement strand
ACTTGTCGCGATCGCTCGACGACGCTTGCATCGGCCCTCCGCTCGCGGCCCTTCCCGCGACCGCGCGCGAGGCCGCGTGCCTCGCCGCCGTCGTCGCCGTCCTGTATCGCTACACCGGTCAGTCGCCGATCGCGCTCGCGGCGAGCCCGGCGCCCGGCAGGTCGCAGCGCGGGTTGTCGATCGGCCCGGACGGTCAGCAGGACTTCGCGGCGCTACGGGATGACGTAGACGCGGCGCTCGCCAGCCGGCCTGGCGAGCTGCCGGGGGATTGCGGCGTTGCCGTGCGTTTCCTCGACGCCGATGCGCTGTCCACCGCCGAGCCGGGCATGGCCGACCTCGAGCTGCTGTTCTGCGGGCAGGGCGATGACTGGCGGCTGGCCGCCTTCTACGATGCGGCCGTCTTCGACGCCAGCACCGTCGAGCGGCTGCTGCGCCACGTGCTGAACCTGCTGCGAACCGGGCTGGAGCAGCCCGGCCTCACGCTTGCCGCGCTGCCGCTATTCGAGGCGGGGGAGCTTGACTGGCTGGCGGCGGTGACGACGGGGCCCGCGCGAGCTCCTGCCAGGGACCTCGCGCACCGCGAATTTGAACGGCATGCGCGCGAGCAGCCGCAGCGTACGGCCGTTCGTTTCGGCGCCGGGTGCCTGAGCTACGCCGAGCTCGACGAGGCGGCGAATCGCCTCGCGCATCTCATCCTGGCCCGCGGCGTCGGCGCCAACGAGCGGGTTGTCGTCTGCATCGACCCGTCGCCCGACATCGCCGTCTGCCTGCTCGCGATCTTCAAGGCGGGGGCGAGCTACGTGCCGCTGAACCCGGCGTTCCCGCAGCATCGCATCGACACGGTGCTGCAGGACACCGCGCCGAAGCTGGTCTTGACGCATGCGGCGCACCGCGGGCTGTTCGACTCCGCGGGCGAAGCGACCCTGTGCCTCGACGAACCCGGCGCCGGGCTCGGCGGGCAGCCGGCCACGGCGCCTGCCGTAGAGCCTTCCGCAGACGACAATGCCTACGTCTTCTACACGTCGGGAACGACCGGCAAGCCCAAGGGTTCGCTGGCCACCTACGGCAATCTCGCGCATTTTCTCGCCGTGTCCCGCGAGATCTACGGCATCGACGCGCAGGAGGTAATCCCGTCGGTCGCGAGCTATACGTTCAGCATCAGCATGTTCGAGCTGATGGCGCCGCTCAGCGCCGGGGGTACGCTCGTGATCCTCGAGCGGGCCGTCGTGCTCGACGCCGAGCGGCTGTCGCGTGCGCTGGCCGACGTGAGCTTCGCGCACATCGGCCCGAGCCTGCTGAAAAAGGTCGTCAAGTACCTGGCCTGCGACCAGGACGCGTCGACGGCCTTCGATGGCCTGCGGCATATCTCGTCGGGCGGCGACATGGTGCCGCCCGAGCTGCTGCGAGACCTGTGCCGGCTGTTTCCGGGCGCCGAGGTCTGGGTGATCTATGGCTGCAGCGAGATCAGCCTGATGGGCTGCACCTGGCGGGTGGACGACAAGCCCGAAGTGCTGCGCACCTACGTCGGCCGCCCGTTCCCCAACGTGGGCCTCGCGCTGCTGGACGACGACGGCAACCAGGTGCCGGTCGGCGCAGTCGGCAACGTGGCTTTCTCGGGCGGCGGCGTCGTGGACGGCTACCTGAACCGCCCCGAACTGACCGGCACGTTGTTCTTCGAACGCGACGGCCGGCGTTTTTACAACACCGGTGACCGCGGCCGGCTGAGTCCCGGCGGCGACCTCGAGCTGCTCGGCCGGCGTGATTTCCAGGTGCAGATCCGCGGCATGCGCGTCGAACTCGGCGAGATCGAATACCACCTGCGCCAGGCCGGCGGCGTGCGCGACGGTGTCGTTGCCGACACCCGCCGCGACGACAACGAGGCACTGCTGGTCGCCTACTTCGTGGCCGAGACGCCGGGTGCCGTCGACCCGGAGGCGCTGCGGGCGCACATGCGTGCGCGCCTGCCGGACTACATGGTGCCGTCGTTCTACATCGAGCTGGACGCGCTGCCGCTGAACCTGAACCTGAAGATCGATCGCCGCGCGCTGCCCGAACTGGACCCGGCGGCCGGGATCGTCGAGGCACCGCAGACGCCGACGGAGCGCACGCTCGCGGCGATCTGGGCGGAGCTGCTGCGCGTACCGACGATCGGTCGCGGCGACAACTTCCTGCTGCGCGGCGGCGATTCGTTGCTCGCGATGGACATGATCCTGGCCGTGCAGCGCAAGCTCGGGGTCAAGCTGGACGGCATGGATATCCTGCGCGAATCACTGCAGGTGCTCGCCGCGATCTGCGACCGACACTCGCCGTCCGCGGAGACGGCCGCAGGCACCGTGCGGGCGCCGGCTGCGCCGGCGCGCCGGCTGTACCGGTCGTCGCGTTCGTTCTACTTCGGCGAGGGCAACAGCCTGTACGGCGTCTACCATGCGCCCCCGGCCGAGACGGCGCGTCCGGCCGTGCTGGTCTGCCCGCCGATCGGCCAGGAACAGGTCCGCTGCCATTTCCTGCTCCGGGCGCTCGCGGACGCGCTGGCGGGCTACGGCCACCCGGTGCTGCGCTTCGACTGGTTCGCGACCGGCGATTCCCTCGGCGGCGACCGTGCCGCGACGCCGGCCCGCTGGCTGGACGACGTTCGGCAGGCGCGCACTCGCCTGCAGGCGCTGGCCGGCGAACGCCCGCTGGCCGTGCTCGGCGCACGCCTGGGCAGCCTGTTCGCGTGGCACGCGCTCGCCGACGCCGGAGTGTCGCACTGGGTCTTCTGGGACCCTGTCGTCGACGCCCGTGCGCATCTTGAGGCTCAGCGCCGCATGCACGCCAACAAGGTCGCCAAAATGCTCGTAGTGCGCAATCTCAGGCGGCCGACGCGCGCCGCCGACGTCGAGGAGTTGCTCGGCTTCACGTACTCGCAGGCGGCGCTGGCCGGACTCGAGGCTCTCGGCGACCCGACGGCCGGGCAGGTGGACGACAAGCCGGTCACCTGCGTGCTGACCCGCGAGCGGAACCTCGCCTGGCAGGGCGCGGAGCTGCGACGCCTGGACGACGACTGCCGCTGGTACGACTCGACCCGGATTACGACCGCGATCACCTTCCGCAGCGTCAGCGACGCCCTGCTAGCGGCCCTGCGCGGGGAGGCGCCGCGATGATCGAATCCGCCTGCCAGTTCGGTGACGGCGGCCGCCTGCACGGCGTGCTGACGGCGCCGGCCGCGGCCGGCCGCGCTGCGCCGACCCTGGTGCTGGTGTCCGCCGGCTTCATGGGCAAGTCGGGACCCTACGGCCTGTACCGACAGATCGCCCGGGATCTTGCGCGACGCGGCGTGCGCACGCTGCGTTTCGACCTGGGCGGTATCGGCAACAGCGACCAGGTCGACACGGCGCTGCCGCTCGAGGAGCGCACCCGGATCGACATCCGGGCGGCGATCGACTTCCTCGAAGCACAGGGGGCGGGCGGGCCGCTGGTCCTCGGCGGCCTGTGTTCGGGGGCGGAAGACTCGTTCCGCTACGCGGCCGAGGACGAGCGCGTGCGCGGCGTCGTCATGCTCGACCCGCATGCCTACCGCACCACCGCCTGGCGGCTCCGAAACCTGCTGAGCCGGCATTTCTTCAACCGCGTCGTGTACAAGCTGCTGCGGGTGACCCGGCTGATAGACCTCGGGGAGGAGGCGCGGCGGGCGAGCGAAGCCGAGGGCTTCGAGGGTGACCTGATCAACTACCAGTACCTGCCCGAGACCGAAGCTCGCCGGCTCCTCGGAGTCCTGATCGGGCGCGGCACGCGCTTTCACTACATCTTTACCGGCGGTCGCCTCGACACGTTCAACCACCGCGGCCAGTTCTACGCGATGTTCCGCGGCATCGACTTCGCCGGGCTCGAGACGGTTACCCACCTGCCACATATCGAGCACGTACAGGTCTTCGAGGAGGACCGGCGCGAACTCGTGCGCGTCGTCGGCGACTGGGTCGCCGCGTCGTTCCCTGCCGCCGCCGAACGGCACGGCTCTCCGGCATAAAAAAAGGGCCGCTTGCGGGCAAGCGGCCCCTCGAACGCGTGCCCGGCCGGCAGGAGCCGGCCGGGACGCTCCGGGTCAGTTGAACACGTTGTCGGCGGCGCCCGGCAGGGCATTCACGGCCGCGGTCGAACTCGCCGTCGAGTTGCCGCAGATTACGGAACCCGTCGACGTGAACGTGTTGCGGACCAGCGTGCTGCCGGTGCAGACCGAGTTCGTCTCGTACTCGATCGCCGGACCGCTGATGCCCTCGAACGTGTTGTCCTCGACGAACAGCGAGAAGTTGACCCGCCAGTTCTGGAAGATGCCGCGATCCGCGTTCAGGCAGGTATTCTGCGTAAACACGGTCTCCCAGCCTTCCTTGTCGAGCTGCAGGCAGCGACCGTTGATGTCGTGGAAGTTGTTCTCGGTCACGGTGATCTGCGTGCCTTCCTCGATGCGGACTGCATTGACGGTGTCATAGATCTCGTTGTCGATGATCGTCACGTTGGTCGGACCGCCGTCCGAGCCGATCACGATGCCCGAGCCGTCGGAACCGCTCGAAAACACGCCGCAGCTCGAACCGTCGTCGAAGCACCATTCCTGGTCTGCCGGCGCGGACACCAGGCTGTGAATGATGTTGCCTTCGACGATCACGTTCTCGATGTACTTGAAGTCGATCGCGTTCTCGCGGTCCGAGTGGAACGTGTTGTGGCCCAGGTAGACGTTGCGCGGCGGATTCGACGCACAGCCGTGGCAGGCCTGGAACCCGTCGCCGCCGTTGTGGTGGACGTAGTTGCGCAGGATCCAGACGCCGTCGGAGCCGGAGCTGACGAAGATGCCGTGGCGGTCGTCGCCCTGGTTGTGATGGATCTCCGAATCGGCAAGCACGATGTCCGAGCCGGCGAGGTTGACGCCGTTCTTGCCGGACACGTTCAGGACCTCGACGTTGCGGAACACGATGTTGTTCGCGCTACCCGTGCGCAGCTGCACGTTGTCAAAGACCGTGCCGTCGAAGATGCACCACGAGCCACTGATCGTGAACACGTCGTTGCTGCCCGACAGCGTACCGCCCGTGATGAACGCGGGCTCGGCCTCGGTGCCTGAGCAGGACATCGACAGGTCCTCGGAGATCGACTGGCTCGTGAAAGCCAGTACCTCGCCGGCAGCGATGTTCCCCTGCAGCTGCCCGGAGCTCGTCGTCGCGCCCGCGGGCTGCTCGTAGTCGAACGGCACGGCGGGGATCTCCTTGAAGCCTCCACCCGGCGGCGGCGGGGGCGGCGGCGGCGGCGGCGGTGGCGGCGGTGGC
>CALALV010000077.1 GCA_937925605.1 uncultured Woeseia sp. | reverse complement strand
CTCTCTCGTCCCGTCTCCTGCTGACCCGTGCGCGTCGTCGCCGGCCCGCGTTCCTGCAGACGGTCGCCAACGAGCCTGCCGATCGCCTGCGGCGCCGCTTGCAGATCCTGGGCGAAATGCGGGCCCTGCTGCTGACGTCTTTGACGGTGTTCATCATCGCCGCGGGCACATTAATCTTCGCTGAACCGCCGGTGCCCGCCGCGCTCGAGGAAAGCTGGCGGCAATGGCTCGCGCTGGCCGTGACCGGCATCGCCGCGCTCGCGGTACTTGCGCGCGCGCTCTTGCTGACGATCGAGCGGCGGCGGCTCGGACTGCGTATCGACGCCGGCATCGCGATCGCGCAGTCGCTCGGCCGCATAACGCTGAACCGCAACCGGGTATTTCACGACGTGCCGACCGCCTTCGGCAGCGTCGACCACGTGATCGCCGGCCTGCACGGCGTTTACGCGGTGGCCGTCCTGGCGGTTCCGCCTGCGCGCAAAGGTGACCTACGCCTCGACGGGGAGGAACTCGTCTTCGGCGACGGCCGTCGCCGCGTACCGCTCGCGCGGGCCCGCAGGCTCAGCGAGCGTTTCGCGCGCGAGGCGTCGAAACAGCTCGGCCAGTCCGTGCAGGTGCGCCTGGTCGTGGCCGTGCCGGGCTGGGACATCGCCGCGCAGACCGCGGCGGACCTGCTGATAGCGAATGAGCGCAACATCAGCATGCTGACGGGCTGGAAGGACGAGCGCGACTACCTGATGAACGAGGACGTCGACAGCCTGCAGGGATGGCTCGACGAACGCTGCACGCGGCCTGGCTGAGCGCCTTCAGTGCGTGGTCGCGCGAGCCTCGCCGTTGCCATCGCTTTTCGCCGACGCGCGTTTCCTCGCTTTTTTCTTCGCGGCCTTCTTCTTGTTCCCGGCCACCGGTTCCGCGCGTGACTTGCCGACCGTGGCCGCGTGCAGTTCGTCGTACGCGGCCTGCAGGCATTCCGCGTAGAACGCCGGGTCCGGCAGCATGTCGCGGTCGGCGATCGCGCTGATCGTGATCGTGCCGTTGTAACTGACTACCGGCTGGAACAGGCCGAGTCCGTGCACGACCGGGCCGAGTCCCCAGGTCGCGACGAGCCGCGAACCCATCGAGTACAGCGGCACACCGACGCCGGGGATGTTCGTGATGACCGTGTTGAACAGCGGCGGCACCCGCTCCGCGAGGCGCGCATCGGCGTACATGCGCATCAGCATGCCCGTCGTCGTCGAGGGCAGGAACTCGGCGGCGTCGGCGGTCAACGTGGGACCCATCACGTGCGTCAGCTTCTTCGCCTGCAGGCTTTCCTCGCTGACGGCGCGCAGGCGCTCGAGCGGGTCCGCGATGTCACTGCGCACGGGCAGGCTCATCGCGGTTACCAGGTTGCCGGCGGTGGCCATCTGCTCCTCGCTGCGGATGGACATCGGCGCCATCGCAACGAGGCTTTCCTTCGGCAGCTCGTTGCGGGCCTCGAGGTAGCGGCGCAGCGCGCCGCCGCAGATCGTGACGACGACGTCGTTGACCGTCGTGCCCGGCTGCGAATTCTTGATGGCCTTGATCTCGTCCAGCGGGAATACGCGCCCGTCGAACACGCGGTGCGGGGTGACGTTCGCATTGAAGCGCGTGCGCGGCACGCGGATCGGCAGTTTCAGCTGGCGTGTCCACAGGCCGCCCGCAACTTTTGCCAGCGACGGGGCCGAGCGCCACAGCATGCGCCCGAGCTTCAGCGGCGTGCGCACGCTGCGTGCGAGGCTGCGACTCAGCAGCTCGACGCCCGTCGGGATGCGCTCCGGCATCCATTCACGCACCGGCGCGTCGGGCTCTGCATCCGGCGCCAGGTCGTGAATCGCAGCCGCTATCTCCGCGCCGGAGACGCCGTCGATCGCAGCGTGGTGGATCTTGGTCAGCAGCGCGAAACTGCCCTTGGGCACGCCGTCGACGTTGTCGAGGCCCTCGATGACCCAGGCCTCCCACAGCGGCTTGCGCATGTCGAGCGGCCGCGAGTGGATGCGCGAGGCCGCGATGCACAGCTGGCGCCAGTCACCGGGCCTCGGCAGCGCGATGTGACGCACGTGGAATTCGAGGTCGAAATCGGGATCCTCGATCCAGTACGGGTGGTCGAGTGACAGCGGCACGCGCACGAGTCGCTGCCGGAAGGCGCGCGCCTTGTGCAGCCGCTCGTCGAAAAAGCGCAGGATCTGCTTGAACGTGACGTGGCCGTCCGGTGCCGTGCTCTGGTCGTAGATCGACAGCGAGCCGATGTGCATCGGCGTGGCACCGGTCTCCAGGTACAGGAAGGATGCGTCCAGGCCGGAGAGTTGTTGCATGGGTCCACCTCGGCATCGGCGCCGCGGGTGGTGGGCGCCGGATCGGACAGTTTACTGGAAAAACAGCTGGCGCAGGCCGGCGATCTCGAACGGCCGCCAGTCGCCCTCCTGCTGGCGCAGGCGGTCCGCGACGAGGTAGAGCACCGCCGGGTTGTAGCCCATGCCGAGGTGGCTGCCCTGCACGCCGATGCTCTCGACGCTGTCCCCGGCCGGCAGCCGCGCGATCTCCCAGGACACGACGGCGTCGGACTTGCTGTAGACCGCGGTCGTCGGCACGCCCGGCACGGGCTCGCGAAAGCCCTCTATGCGCTCGCGGATTTCCGCGTCGCTGACGCGGTAGCCGGACAGCATTTCATACAGGCGCCAGGCATTGGTCGCCTTCGGGTCGCCGAGCGGGCTGCCGAGCGTGATGACGTTGCGTACCAACTCCGGCTGGCGGCGCGCGAGTTCGCGGGCCAGCAGCCCGCCCAGGCTCCAGCCGACCAGGCTGACCTTGCGCCCCGACTCCGCGTGGATGGCGGCAAGGCGATCGTCGAGCGCGCCCTCGAGGTCCGCATCCTGGAGCGGGCCGAAATTGCGCCCGAGGTCCCAGCGGTGCGCGGCATAGCCCCAATGCGCGAGGTAGCGGCGCAGCACGCGCGTCGAGCGGTCCGAGGCGAGAAAACCCGGCAGCGTCAGGACCGCGTGGCCGTCGCCGGGCTCGAGTCCCTGCAGGAAGCTGCGCGCCGGCAGCAGGCTGCCGGCCTCGGACAGCGCGCGTGGCGCCTCGAACAGCGCCAGCAGCCAGGACGGCGCCGTTGGCGGCTTTTCCACGACCGGTCGCCGGCTGGCCATCAGCGGATCCCCGCGCCGGCGAGCTCGGCCTGCGCCTGCCGGAACTGTGCCGCTGCCCGCTCGAGGTAACGGGCGGCCTCGTCGGCGTAGCCGTCCGCGGAGGCCGACCAGACTCGGTTGACGTAGCGTTCCCCGGCGGCGAATTCGCTCATGATGTTCGCATAGGCCTGCAGGCCGACCAGGTGCACGATGCTTTCGCGGGCCTCGGCGAAGCGCCGCAGGTCCTCGCGCAGGCGGTCGTCGATGGCGTTGCGCAGCGCGGTCGGCGGCAGGCCGAGCCCGATCAGGTCGTCGAGGGCGACGACGATGTTTCCGATCGACTCGGAAAGCTCGACGCGGTTGGCATTCAGCAATTCCTCGGAGCGGGCGAGCGAGCTGCTTGCGCGCTTTATGAAAAACAGGCCGAGGGTCGCGATGGCGGCAGCCGGCACGAACAGCATCCAGTCGGTTGCCTGCGTGTCCAGCGAGGTCGCGAAGGCACCGCCCAGGAATCCGGCGATCAGCAGCAGGTAACCCGCGGATTTCATGCCGAGTCCCCCGTCATGTCGCCGACAGCACGTAGCTGATCGCGTAGCCGACGCCGATCAGGGCTTCGCCGACGATGAAGCCGGCGGCAACCGGGATGCCGACGTTCTCGCTCCACGCCTTGCCACGGTAGCGATCCGTTAGTTCGCGTGCGAGCGTACCGAGTGAATAAGTCAGCACGATCGAGAACGGCAGATAGAAACCCAGGCCGACCGTGATGCCGAGGCCGCCCATAACGGCCGACAGGATGCCGCCGAGCACCGCGCCGGCGAGGTATTTCTCGGTCGGCACGTCGCCGCCCATGATGCCCTCGATCATGCTCGCGAGCGCCTGGCCCTGCGGCGCCGGCAGCCGCTCCGAGCCGAGCGTGTAGGCCTCGTGCAGCGCGAAGATCACCATGATCACTACGATCGGCCCGAGCCACGCGCCGATGAACTGGCCGAGCTGCTGCATGCGCGGCGTCGCGCCGACCAGGTAGCCGGTCTTCAGGTCCAGCATCAGGTCGGTGGCCTGCGACATCGCGACGCAGGTCGCCGCGCCGACCATGATCGCGGCGACGATGGAGTCGCCGCGCTCCATGCCGTGAGTCAGGATGATCAGCAGCGTCACGCCGATCA
The DNA here is from genome assembly GCA_937925605.1 of uncultured Woeseia sp. Classification (GTDB taxonomy): domain Bacteria; phylum Pseudomonadota; class Gammaproteobacteria; order Steroidobacterales; family Woeseiaceae; genus Woeseia. The sequence continues at coordinate 14,903 of CALALV010000077.1, read as the reverse complement.
GCGTCATGCCCGACAGCGGTGACCAGTTCGTGCGGCCGATGGCCTCGGACAGGATGATGCCGGACATCCAGATCCACAGCGTACCGAGCAGCGCCATCGCGATGCCGCGCGCAAGGCCGACGGACTCTACCGAGATCACGGCCATGATCGTCAGCACGATGGCCGCGCCGCCGATGCCGACGTACAGGAGCTTGATCGGCATCTCGTCGCTCGCGACCGAGCCCTCGGTCGAGGCCGCGCGCTGCATCGAGCGCACGGCCGAGACGATCAGCGGAAACGCGAGAATCACGCCCATGATCGCGCCGCCGATCAGCATGCCGATGCCGAACGGGCGATACAGCAGGGTGCGCAACTGGCCCGGATCGCTTATCACCGCTCCGGCCGCGTCGAGCGGGAAGCTGTCGGTCGCCGCGAGCATCGGCGACAGGAACCAGTATGCAACGTAGCCGCCGATGATGAACGCGACGCCGCCGCGGCCGGCTATGAAACCCACGCCGATCGTCAGCAGCGACAGGTACCAGATGCCGTTCATGTAGGCCGGCAGGCCGAGCGTCTCGCCGAGGTTCCAGTTCGCGACGCCGGTGGCCTGCGACAGCATGTGCAGGCCGGCACTGAACGCGGCCGCGAGCAACAGGATCACCGCCTTGCGCACGCCGGCGCCGGGCGACTTCAGGATCGTCGCCACCGCGACGCCGCCCGGGTAGGTCAGGCGCTCGAAGTCGATCATGTGCTTGCGCAACGGGATGATGAACGCGATCCCCAGGAACGCGCCGGCGATGCAGCCGAAGGTCAGCACGACCGGGTCGAAGCGGTCGCCGTAGCCGAGCAGGAAGATCGCCGGCACCGAGAACATCATGCCGGAAGCGGCGCCGTTCACGCCGCTCGCGATCGTCTGCACGATGTTGTTCTCGACGATGCTCTTGCGCCGCAGGATGCCGCGCAGGATGCCGAAGCCCAGTATCGCGGCGAGCTCGGAACCTTCGATGGAAAAACCGAGTATGAGTGCCGCATAGCCGATCGATACGGCGATGATGACACCGAGAAACCAGCCGACGATGACGGCGGGCCAGGTGAGCTCCGGGTAGCGCTGCGGCAGCGCGCCGCTGCCTGTCGTCGTCACGCCCCGTCCCCCCGGGCGGGCTGGATAGCCTCCATGGCGTGACCGCTGGCGTGACGTTTGTTATTGGTCAAGTATGCGTCTCGTGCGGTAAGACCCAAGCCTATCACAATGGCTGGAGCCGGGCCGCCAGCTCGTCGCCGGTGAGCACCTCGGCGAACTCGTCCGCAAGCTCCCGGCACAGGCCGACCGTGCGGCGCCAGTTGCGTTCGCGCTCGGCCGGCGGGAAATCGAGGAAGTCGCGGCGGTCCGGCACCTTGCCGTGCGGCAGCCGCTCGATGAATTCCGGCGAGGGACAGACGAGGATCGTGCGGTCGAGCGCATCCGGGCTGTGACGCCGGTAGCGCAGGCGCTTGTCGAACCAGCCGGGCACGAGGCGATCGAAAAAATGCGGAAAAAGCGTGAGCCGGTCGGGATCCGACAGCGGCAGGTCGAGGTGGTAGTCGATGACCCCGCCGTCGCGGTAAGTGCCGGGCGGTGCGCCTGCGATGTTACGCACGCCCGCGAGCACCAGCGGAATCGCTCCGCTCGCAAGGACCGCCTGCGGCAGGTTGTGCGCGTCGAGCGGTATGCGATGCAGCGGGAAACCGGGCGCGTTGTAGAACGGCGGCAGGTCGCGCGCGTCGTAGAACAGGGCACGCGCGAAAAACAGGCCGAGCGCGCGACGACTGATTATGTTGCCTGCCGCCGCGAGCGCGAGCGCCGTTGCGAGCGGCAGGCGCCGGTCCGAGGCAGTGATGCGCCGGCTGCGCACCGTCATCACGTGCAGCCGGCAGGCCGGGTGGTCGACGATCTGCGCCGCGCCGTCGGCGCCGAGCAGCACGTCGAGGATCTCGCGGCTCTTCGCCGTGATCTCGGCGACGTCGGGCCGCGCGGAGTAGGACTGTGAGAGGTAAGCCTCTTCGAAGCGCTCGATCGCTGCGAGCGGATCCGCCTGCGCGTAGCAGGCGAAGCGCCAGGCGCCGATCGACGAGCCGACGAGATGCAGCGGCCCGCTGACTTTCGGCAGCACCTGCGTCGCCATGACCCGGTCGAGCTGGCTCAGGACGAGCCACTTCGCGCCGCCGGAAGCGCCGGCGATCGTGCCCAGGCGTTCGATCGCGAAGCCGCGCCGGCGGACGTCGGCCAGCGCGCCGGGACCGGCCCGGAATACCAGGGCGCCGCGTCCTTTCGTCAAGCCGTCGTGTCCGTCGTCGGTCGCATATTTGCGACATTCTGCACGACGCGGTTGACCGCGTCAGCCTCGTCATGGGTGTACTATTGAGACCCCGTCCGGCACCAGGGTCTCCCCCGATGCTTCGTCTCGTCGCACTCGTGGCCAGCTGCACGCTGCTGGCGTTCCTGCCATGCAACCTGCCGGCCCACGGCGATGCGTCGCTGCCGCTGTACGTCGCCGCCGACGGCAGCGACCAGGGGCGCTGCACGGATCCGGCCGCGCCCTGCCGCAGCATCGACTACGCGCTCGGGCAAGCCGGCAAGGGCTCGCAGATTCGCGTCGCAGCCGGCCGCTACGCGATCAGCGACAGCGAACAGCTGTTCCTGCTGGTCAGCGGCGTCGTCGACGTCGGCGGCGGCTACGAGCGCGCGACCGGCTTCACGCAACGCGGCGAGTCGGTCGCGTCGATCCTGACCGGCGTGCCGGAGCCTTATCGCGAGGCGCTGGTCGCGCGCGGCTTCCACGTCATCGCCGATACGAAGGCAGGTCACGCCGCGTTGCAGGAGTCGACCGACAGGCTGCTCGCGCTGCACGGCAAGCTCGGCGCCGGGCTCGCGGCCAGCGAGTGCGTTGGCGGTAGCGCCGGCGGCCTGCCCTGCGACGACGTGGACCTGCTCGCGCACCTGCCGTTCTCCGCGCTGAGCACGAGCCCGGCGGGCGGCAACGACGTCTGGGGATTCGTCGACCTGAACACGGGGCGCGAGTACGTGCTGGCCGGCTTCAACATCGGCACCGCGGTCATCGACGTCAGCGACCCGGAGAATCCGCGCGAGGTCGGCTTCGTCGATGGCCAGAATGCGTCCTGGCGCGACATCAAGGTCTACCAGCACTACGACGCCGCGGCGGACCGCTACCGCGCTTACGCCTACGTCACCACGGACGGCTCGAGCGACGGGCTGTTCGTCATCGATCTCGGCGGCCTGCCGCATTCCGTTGCGCGGCTCGCCTACTCGAGCCAATTCTTCGCGGCGCACAACGTCTACTCGACGAGCACGGATTTCAGTACCGGCCTGCCGCTGACGACCGCGCCGCACCTGATCGTGGCGGGCTCGAACCTCGGCGCCGGCCAGTACCGCGCCTACGCGCTCGGCGACCCGGGCGCGCCGCAGTTCGTGACCGGCAGCGACATCGGCACGAGCCTCGGTGGCGGCGATCGCAGCTACATGCACGATGCTGCTTCGCTGGTGATCACGGACAGTCGCATCGCGAGTTGCAGCGGCGCCGTCAGCCATTGCGAACTACTGCTCGACTTTAACGAAGAGAAGCTCGAGATCTGGGACATCACGACGATCACGAGCCCGAAGCACCTGAACGCCGGCAGCGCGCAGTACGCGCAGCGCGGCTACGTGCATTCCGGCTGGTGGAGCGAGGACCGGCAGTTCGCGTTCGTTCACGACGAACTCGACGAACAATCTTTCGGCCTGCCGACGACGCTGCGCGTATTCTCGCTCGCCGACCTGGCGGCACCCGCGCTGGTCGGCCAGTGGACGGGGCCCACCGATGCAATCGACCACAACGGTTTCGTGCGCGGCAACCGCTACTACATGTCCAACTACAGCCGCGGCCTGACCGTGCTCGACATCAGCGACCCGACGACGCCGGTCGCGGTCGGCCGGCTGGACACCTACCCCGCCGGCGACGGCCAGGGCTTCTTCGGCGCCTGGGGCGCCTACCCGTTCCTGCCGAGCGGCACGCTCGCGGTCAGCGACATGAACAGCGGCGTGTACCTCGCCGCGGATCGCAGCCTCGAAGTTCCGCAGGGCCGGCTCGGTTTCGTCGCCGCCTCGGCCGGCGTTGCCGAGGGCCAGTCGGCCGCGCTCGCGGTCGCGCGCAGCGGCGGCACGGACGGTAGCGTCAGCGTCGGCGTGGAACTGGTCCAGGCGAGCGCCGCGGCCGGCGACGTCGTTCTGGATACCGTGCGGCTGGACTGGCCCGACGGCGATGCCGGCACGCGGAACGTGCAGTTGACCGCGGCCGCAGATGGCAGCGACGAGGGCCTCGAACTCGCGCTCGTCCGGCTGGTCGATCCGCGCGGCGGTGCGACGCTCGGTGAGATCGCGACGGCCGGGCTGTATGTCGCCGACCCGGGCGCGACGAGCGGAATCCGCTTCTTCAGCGACACGATCGAGACGGCGGAGCGCGGCTTCGCGACCGCAATCCTGGTGCTGCAGCGGACGGGCAGCGCCGCGGGCGCCGTCGGTGTCGACTTCGCGCTGGGCGCGGGCGGCGCGGACCCGGCCAGCGACTTCAGCGGACCGGCAAGCGGCCGCGTCGACTGGGCCGACGGCGACGCCGCGCCGAAGACGATTCGCTTCACGATCACCGACGACGGCATCGCCGAGAGCGACGAGACATTCGAGGTCGTGCTGTCGAACGCCACGGGCGCGAGCATCGAAGGCAGCGCGATTGCGGAGGTGACGATCAAGGACGGCGCCGGCACGAACTTCCCGCCGAACGCGATTGCGCCCACCAGCATCGTCGCGGCGGAGAACTCGACGGTGACGCTGGACGGCAGCGCCTCGAACGACCCGGACGGCGACAGCCTGGGTTACGCCTGGGCGCAGACCGCCGGGCCGTCGGTCTCGCTGTCCGGCGCAAACTCGGCCGTCGCCAGTTTCACCGCGCCCGCCGTAACCGGCGACACGCTGCTGCGCTTCACTCTCACTGTCACGGACCCGGGCGGCCAGTCGGACGTTGCCTCGACGGCTGTCACGGTCACGAATGCCGGCGGCGGAGGCGGCGGCGGCAGCGGCGGCGGCAACGCCGTGGCGCTGTTCGCGCTCGCGCTCGCGGCGCTCGCCGCACGGGCGCTGCGCTACCGGCGCCGGCTCATTCGAAGGGGTGACGCTTGATGATCGTCTGCTCGCGCCCCGGCCCGGTGGAGATGATGTCGACCGGGATGCCGGCGAGCTCGCCGATGCGGTCCAGGTAACTGCGCGCGTTCGCCGGCAGCGCGTCGTAGTCAGTCACGCCGACGGTCGACTCGTCCCAGCCCGGCATGTCCTCGTAGACGGGCTCGCATTCCGCGAGGCGATCGAGGATCAGCGGCACGCCGGTCACCGGCTCGCCGTCGATCTCGTAGCCCACGCAGATCTTGATCGTCTCGAGCCCGTCGAGCACGTCGAGCTTCGTGACGCACAGCCCGGATACGCTGCTGTTGACGATCGAACGGCGCAGCGCGACCGCGTCGAACCAGCCGCAGCGGCGCGGCCGGCCCGTGGTCGCGCCGAATTCCGCGCCGACCGTCGCGAGGTGCTCTCCCATGTCGTCGAACAGCTCGGTCGGGAACGGCCCGGCACCGACCCGAGTCGTGTAGGCCTTGACGATACCGAGGATGTAATCGAGGTGCCGGGGACCCACGCCCGTACCGGTGCTCGCCGCGGCAGCCACCGTGTTCGACGAGGTCACGAACGGGTAGGTACCGTGATCGATGTCGAGGAACGTGCCCTGCGCGCCCTCGAACAGGATGCTCAGGTCCAGGTCGGCCAGGTCCTGCAGGACCTGGGTGACGTCCGCCGTGATCGGCCGCACGACCTCGGCCGCTTCCATCGCCTGGTCGAGTGTCTTCGCGAAATCGACCGGCTCCGTGCGGAAATAGTGCTTCAGCAGGAAGTTGTGATAGTCGAGCACCTCGCCGAGCTTGGCCGCGAATTTTTCGCGCACGAACAGGTCGGAGACCTTGAGCGCGCGCCGCGAGATCTTGTCCTCGTAGGCCGGCCCGATGCCGCGACCGGTCGTGCCGATTGCTTTCGCGCCGCGCGCCTTCTCGCGGGCCACGTCCAGCGCTACGTGCGACGGCAGGATCAGCGGGCATCCGTAGCTGACCTTCAGGCGCTCGTAGACCGGGACGCCGTTGTCGATCAGCGCATTGGCTTCGCGCACGAGCGCGTCGAGCGACAGCACGACGCCGTTGCCGATCAGGCACTGCACATTGTCGCGCAGGATGCCGGACGGGATCAGGTGCAACACGGTCTTTTTGCCGCCGATGACCAGCGTGTGACCCGCGTTGTGGCCGCCCTGGAAGCGGGCGACGGCCTCTGCCCGGTCGGTCAGCAGGTCGACGATCTTGCCCTTGCCTTCATCGCCCCACTGGGTACCGATGACGACGACGTTCTTGCCCATGGCGGGAAGGTCTCCTGGCGCAGATCCGCTTCAGGAGCGGATGAAAAAGAGAAGTAACAGCCCCGAGCCCATCGCGACCAGCCCGGCGAGGCGCAGGTTGTTGTCACCGAGAACGGCGATGCGCGCCACCGTCCGGCGAAAACCGCCGGGGCTGATGAACGGGATCATGCCCTCGATGATCAGGTACAGCGCGAACGCCGTGAATATGTCCTGCCACATGTCGCGTTGTTTCTTGTTACGCGGCGCCGGCTCTGCCCGAGCCAGGGCAACTGCGGCCGCGAACGGCCCGACGGCGTCGCGGTCGTCTACTCGCTGCCGTCGCGGTTGTTCAGGTAGCGGAAGAAATCGTTGTCCGGATCGAGCACGATGAGGTCTCCGGACTCGCTGATCGAGTTCCGGTAGGCATCGATGCTGCGGTAGAAGGCATAGAACTCCGGGTCGCGATTGTAGGCGTCAGCGTAGATTTCGGCGGCGAGGGCGTCGCCCTCACCGCGAATCTTCTGGCTTTCGCGGTAGGCCTCGGCGAGGATCACGGTGCGTTCGCGGTCGGCCGAGGAACGCAGCTGCTCGGCGATCTCGCGACCCTGCGCGCGGCGCTCCGCGGCGACGCGAGCGCGCTCCTCGCGCATCTGCTGGTACACCGAATTGCGCACGTCGTCCGGGAACTCGACCTGCTTGACGCGCACGTCGATCAGCTCGACGCCGAGACCCTCGGCCGTCGTCTTTGCCGTCTCGAGCATGTCGCGCATCAGCTCGACGCGCTCGACCGAGATAGCCTCCGACACCGAGCGCTTGCCGAACTCGGTCACGATCGCGTTCTTGATGATCTCCGAAAGGCGGTCGTTGGCGACGATCTGCTGACCGCCGGTCGACGTGTAGTAAGCGACCGGGTCGACGATGCGCCACTTGACGAAGAAGTCCACCTGCAGCGCGAGGCGCTCGGCCGTAAAGATACGCTCCGGCCGGTCGGCGATCGTCATGATGCGCTTCGGGAATTTGCGCACAGTCTGGAACACCGGGATCTTCCAGTGCAGCCCCGGCTCATAGTCGGCCTTGACGACCTCGCCGACCTGCAGCTTGATCGCGAGCTCGCGCTCGTTGACCGTGAAAGCGGACAGGCCGAGCACGACCAGGCCGAGACCGATCACGACGATGATGGCAAAGCGCGAATCGCTCATTCGCGAGTCCTCCGTTCGCGGGCGCCCGGACTTTCCGGGTCCGGCGTGGTCGACGCCGACGGCGACATCGACGAACTGGTCCTGTCGTCGTTGCCGGTCGACCGGCCGCGGTTCGCTTCCATGAGTTTGTCGACCGGCAGGTACAACAGGTTACCGCTGCCCTCCGCGTCGAGGATGATCTTGCTCGCCCGGCCGTACACGTCCTCGAGTGCCTCGAGGTACAGGCGCTCGCGGGTCACGCGCGGCGCCTTGCTGTACTCGGTCAGCAGCGCGATGAAGCGGGACGCGTCACCCTCGGCGTCGGCGACCAGCCGGTCGCGGTAGGCCTCGGCGTCCTGCAGCATGCGCGCTGCGCGGCCGCGGGCTCGCGGAATGATGTCGCCGGCGTAAGTCTCGGCCTCGAGGATGAAGCGATCGCTGTCGTTGCGCGCTTTCTGCGTGTCGTCGACTGCTGCCTGCACGGCCTGCGGGTAGTCCAGTTTCTCGAGCGAGATCGAGGTGACCGTGATGCCGGCGTTGTAGCCGTCCAGCGTCGTCTGCAGGATTTCCTGCGTGCGCGGCGCGATCTGGTCGCGGCGCTCCGTGACCAGCACCTCGAGCGTGCTGGTGCCGACGACCTCGCGCAGCGCGCTCTCGGTCACGTCCTGCAGCGTCGCCTCGGGGTCGACGACCTGGAAACTGTAATCGTAGGGGTCGCTGCGCCGGTACTGCACGACCATTTGCACGAACACGTACTGTTCGTCGGCCGTCAGTATCTCGGTGCGAAACGCGTAGTTCGACACCGCGTTCGTGTTGACGATGTCGACCGTCTCGATCGGGAACGGCCAGTGCCAGTGCAGGCCCGGCAGCGTCGTTTCGCTGTAGGCGCCGAAACGCTGCACGACGCCGCGCTCGGCTTCGTCGACGCGGTACAGGCCGCTCGCGGCCCAGACCACGAGCAGCAGGACCGGGATCAGCCAGCTGCCGCCCGAGCCCGCGCCGCCGCTGCGGCCGCCGCCGCCACCCTTGCCACCGAACAGGCCGGCCAGCCGGCGCTGCCAGTTCTGCACGATGCGATCGAGGTCAGCCGCCTCGTCGCCTTCGCGCCGCTTCCAGGGATCCTTGCCGTTTCCAGGGTCGTTCCAGGCCATGTCCTATCGCTTTATCCTTGGGTTGCCGCGTCTCGCGGACGGTCGTAAGACCCCGCAGGCTCGAATTGTGAGGCGGGGAGACTCTCACGCTTCAGAAAGCGCTGCAAATCCCGCTCACCCAGTTTCAACTCCAGCAGCCAGCCGCCGTCGTCGAGCACGGTCTCTTCCTCGACCGCGCCCAGCTCGAAAAGGCGGGCTCGCTGGCGCCCCTGGTCGGGGCGAAGGCGCATCATACCCTGTACCCTTTGCCGGCGCAGTCGGTGCGCGATGGCCTCGAGCAGCAGCGGTACGCCGTCGCCGCTGCGCGCGGACAGCCATACCGCACGGCCCTCGCCACGCCGGTTCGCGTTGACCCTCGGGCTGCGGTCCAGCTTGTCGATCTTGTTATACACGCGGATCTGCGGGATCCGCTCGGCGCCGAGCTGAGCGAGCACGGCGTTGACCTGGCGCACGCGCTGCCAGCGTTCCGGGTCGCTCGCGTCGATCAGGTGCAGGATCAGGTCCGCCTCGCGGGCCTCCTGCAGGGTCGAGCGGAACGCCGCGACGAGTTCGTGCGGCAGGTCGCGCACGAAGCCGACCGTGTCGGCCAGCACGGCGGCGTCGCCGTCCGGCAGTTCGATGCGGCGCACGGTCGGATCGAGCGTCGCGAACAGCTGGTCGCGCACGTACACGCCCGCGTCGGTCAACCGGTTGAACAGCGTCGACTTGCCTGCGTTCGTGTAGCCGACCAGCGCGACGGTCGGGATCTCCGCGTTGACCCGGTTCTGGCGGTTCATGGACCGGCGCCTGTCCACGTGCTCGAGGCGCTCGTGCAGCTGGCGAATGCGCTGCGCCAGCAACCGCCGGTCGGTTTCGAGCTGGGTCTCGCCCGGGCCGCGCAGGCCGATACCGCCCTTCTGCCGCTCGAGATGGGTCCAGCCCCGGACCAGTCGGGTCGACAGGTGTTCGAGCTGGGCCAGCTCGACCTGCAGCTTGCCCTCGAAGCTCTGCGCGCGCTGCGCGAATATGTCGAGGATCAGCCCGGCGCGGTCGAGCACCCGGCATTTCAGCTCGCGTTCGAGGTTGCGTTCCTGGCTGGGCGACAGCGGTGCACCGCTGATGACCAGCTCGGCGCCGGCGCCGCGCACGAGCTCGCCGAGTTCGGCGACCTTGCCGCGGCCGATGAAATAGCGGGGATCGGGCGTGCGTCGCCCGCTCGCGAGCTCGCCGACGATCTCGGCGCCCGCGGAGCGCGCCAGCTCGGCGAGTTCCGCGCGTTCGGATGCATCCGGTGCGCCGTCGGTCGACGCGTGCAGCAGGATTGCCCGTTCGCCGCTCTGCGGCCGTTCAAACAAGGACGGCCCCCTGCGCCCGGCGCGGGCGGCGGTACTGGTGTTGCCTAGTCGTCGGCGTCTCCGCCGGCATCCGGCAGAGGCAGCCGCACGTTGCGCGACGGCACGATCGTAGAGATCGCATGCTTGTAAACCATCTGGTTGACACTGTTTTTCAGCAACACCACGAATTGATCGAATGAATCCACCTGCCCCTGGAGCTTGATGCCGTTGACCAGGTAGATCGACACCGGCACCTTCTCCTTCCGCAGGATGTTCAGAAACGGGTCCTGCAGCGACTGCCCTTTGGCCATGTCGGGGTCTCCTTATTCTTCTCTGTCTTGTTGTTATCGTCGCTGCCGGCCTGCCCCGGCCCACCAACGAGTAATTTGCCCAAAGCGGTAAAAAGTCTAGCACGGCGCCAGCGCGCCACCGGGCTCAAACCCGCATTTTGCCGCCCATGCGCGACAGTATGGCACCGAAAGCGCCGGCTTCAAGCGGGTCGACGACGAAAAGTCCGGGATCGGCGCGCAACCACGTAATCTGGCGCTTCGCGAGCTGGCGCGTCGCGTACAGCGCCCGCCGCGCTGCCGTCGGCAGGTCGCAGCGGCCGTCGAGGTGTGCCCACAGCTGGCGGTAGCCGACCGAACGCATCGACGGGCTGTCCGCGCTGAGCCCCGGCCGCTCCCGCAGCCGGCGGACCTCGTCGACGAAGCCGGCCTCCAGCATGGACTCCAGCCGCGCCGCGATACGCTCGTGCAGCGTGCGCCGCTCCGCGGGCATCAGCGCGACCCGGCGAAACTCGCAGTCGAGCGCCGGCCCGGTGTCGGCCTGCCACTCCGACAGCGGGCGGCCACTCAGGCGCCAGACCTCGAGCGCGCGCTGGATGCGCTGGCTGTCGTTCGGGTTGATGCGCGCCGCCGCCTCGGGATCGACCTGCGCGAGGTCCGCGTGCAGCGCCGGCCAGCCCTCCGCCGCAGCGCGGGCATCGAGCTCGGCGCGCAGGTCCGCGTCGCCCTCCGGCAGCGGCGCGATGCCGCGCGTCAGGGCCCGGAAATACAGCATAGTGCCGCCGACCAGCAGCGGCACGCGGCCGGCCGCGTGGATTTCCCCGATGGCCGCGCAGGCGTCGCGGACGAACGCGCCGGCCGAATACGGCTCCTCCGGATCGCAAATGTCGATCAGGCGGTGCGGTACGCGCGCCAGCGTCGCCGCGTCCGGCTTCGCCGTGCCGACGTCCATGCCGCGATAGACCTGCGCCGAGTCGACGCTGACGATGTCGGCATCCAGCGCCTCGGCGAGGCGCAGCGAGATCTCGGTCTTGCCCGCAGCGGTCGGCCCCATCAGGCAGATGACCGGCGGCCGACTCACGGCGTCACTGGCCGCGCAGGAACAGGCGATCGAGTTCGGCCAGGCTGACGGCCGTCCAGGTCGGCCGCCCGTGATTGCACTGGTCAGCGCGCTCGGTCTGCTCCATCTCGCGCAGCAACGCGTTCATCTCCGGGATCGTGAGCTGGCGGTTGGCGCGCACCGAGTGATGGCAGGCCATCGTGGCCAGGATCTCGTCGCTCAGGTCCGCGACCCGGTTGCTGTCGCCGCCGTCGGCGAGGTCAGCCAGCACGTCGCGCAGGAGCGCCTCGGCATCGGCCTGGCGGAGCAGCGCGGGCAGTTCGCGGACGACCAGCTTCGCGGGCCCGGCACGATCGACGACGAGGCCGATGCGCTCGAACGCGGCGGCGTGTTCCTCGGCGAGATCGGCCTCGCGCTCGGACACGCTGACCGCTGCCGGAACCAGCAGCGGCTGCCGGGTCAGCTCGCGTGCAGCGAAGTCCTTTTTCAGCCGCTCGTAGAGTATGCGCTCGTGCGCCGCATGCATGTCGACCAGGACCAGGCCGTCGGCATTCTCCGCGAGCACGTAGATGCCCGCGAGTTGCGCGATCGCGAAGCCGAGCGGGGGCGTGTCGGCGGAACGCGGCGCGGCCGACGGATGCGGATCGTGTCGCGGCGCGGCGGCTTCGGCCATCGCCGCGTAGCCCGCCATGGCCTCGGCGACCCGGCCGCGCGCGGGCGCGTGTCCGAGTGGCATGGGCTGCTGATTCGCGGCCGCGGCGACCGGAATGCGCGTCGGGCTCGACGCCCTGGTCCCGGGCCGGGTCTCCGCGAGCGCGCGCTCGAGCGTCTGCGCGACGACGCCGTGCACGCGCCGGCCGTCCCGGAATCGCACCTCGTGCTTGGCCGGGTGCGCGTTGGCGTCTACGGCGGCCGGGTCCATGCTCAGGAACAGCACGTAGGCCGGGAAGCGCCCCTGGAACAGCACGTCGCGATAGGCGTGGCGAACGGCGTGGGCCAGCGTCCGGTCGGTGCAAGAGCGCCCGTTGACGAACCAGTACTGCAGGTCGGGCTGGCTGCGACTGAAAGTCGGCAGGGCGAGCCAGCCGCGCAGCGCAATGTCGTCCGCCTCGCGGCTGACGTACAGCGTCTGCTCGGCGAACGACTCGCCGAGCAGCCGGGCCAGTCGCTCGCGCTCGGCATCCTCGCCTTTTGCGGCCGGCAGCGACAGCAGGCTGCGGCCGTTGTGCGTGACGCTGAAGGCCACGTCGGCGCGCGCCAGCGCGAGCCGCCTGAGCCAGCGGTCGATGTGCCCGTACTCGGTGCGCTCGGTGCGCAGGAACTTGCGGCGCGCCGGCGTGTTGTAGAACAGGTCCTCGACCTCGACCGTCGTGCCCCCGGGATGGGCGGCCGGACGCGGTTCGCTCAGCGCGCCGTTGTCGGCCGTGACCTGCCAGGCATGCTCGCTGCCCGCCGCGCGCGAGGTCAGCGTCAGCCGCGCGACCGAGCCGATACTCGGCAGCGCCTCGCCGCGGAAGCCGAGCGAGGCCACCGCCTCGAGATCCTCGAGGGTTTCGATCTTGCTCGTCGCGTGCCGCGACAGCGCGAGCACCAGTTCGTCGCGCGGAATGCCCGCCCCGTCGTCGCGCACCCGGATGCGCTTCGCGCCGCCGGCCGCGATGTCGACGGCGATCGCCTGCGCGCCCGCGTCCAGGCTGTTCTCCACCAGTTCCTTGACGACCGAAGACGGCCGCTCGACGACCTCGCCGGCGGCAATCTGGTTGACGAGGTGCCCGGGTAGCTGGCGGATCGGCATCGCGGCTGAGTGCTTGGCAGGGAATCCGGCATTCTTTCAAATGCCGCGGGCGATGTGTACCGCGCGGGCGGGCCCGCGGCGATCAGCTGCCGGCCAGTACCGGGATTCGCAGGGTCTGGCCGACCTTCAGCCGGTTGCTCGACAGGCGGTTCGCGGCCTTGATCGCGCTCATGCTGACGTTGTAGCGCTCCGCGATCTCGGAGAGCGTGTCGCCGCGCACGATCACGTACTCGAGTTCCTTCTCCGGCGAGCGCTTCAGGTTCAACGCGATCTGCGTGTCGGGCGGCGGGTTCGTGTAGAAGTAGTTGGTGATACCGGCCATGATCGCGTCGGCGAGACGCCGCTGGTGCGATTCGTTGCGCAGCTTGCGCTCCTCGTCGGGGTTCGAGATGAACGCAGTTTCGACCAGGATCGACGGCACGTCCGGCGACTTCAGCACGAGCAGCCCCGCCTGCTGTACCTGCCGGCGATGCACGGGCCCGAGGCGCGCGAGTTCGTTGATGACCCGTTCGCCGACTTCGAGGCTCGCACCGAGTGCCGCGTTCTGCGACAGGTCGAGCAGCACCGAGGCGAGCACCTGGTCCTTGTCGGCGAGCGATACGCCGCCGACCAGCGCCGCCGCGTTCTCGCGCTCGGCCAGGCGCCGCGCGGCCTCGTCGCTCGCGCCTTTCAGGGAGAGCACGTAGACCGATGCGCCGCGGGGCCGCGGATCGTCGACGGCGTCGGCGTGCACCGATACGAACAGGTCGGCCTTCTCGCGTCGCGCGAGTTCCATGCGCTCACGGTGTTCGACGTAGTAGTCCCCGCTGCGCGTCAGGATCGCGCGCATGCCCGGCTGCGCGTTGATGCGTTCGGCGAGCAGCTTGCCGACGGCGAGTGCGACGCTCTTCTCGCGCGTGCGCCCGCGGCCGACCGCGCCCGGATCGTGGCCGCCGTGGCCGGGATCGACGACGACGAGGACGTCGCGGCCGCGCTCGTAAAGGTCCTCGGCGCGCTTCACCGGCGTCAACGGGCCGCGGCCCTGCAGGTCGATTACGAGGCGATCCCCGTAGCGGCCGTTCGGTCCCGCGGTGAAACTGCGCGAGCGCACGGGTTCGGCGAGATCGAGTACGACGCGCAGTTGCCCGTTCGCGCGCCGCCCGCTGCGGATCGAGCGGACCGAGCCACTCGCGCCCGGCGCAGCGAGTCCCTCGGCGAGCGTGCTGTCCTTCAGGTCGACGACCAGCCGGTCGGGGCCGCGCAGCGTGAAGATGTTATGCGCGGCAGGCTGGCTCAGGTCGAGCACCACGCGCGTGCGGCCGTTCTCGGTCCAGACACGAATGTTCTCGACCGTCGCCGCTTCGACCGCGCCCGCTGCGAACAGCAGCAGGCACGCGCATGCCCGTATGAATCCCTGCATCCCCTTGCCCGAACGCCTGTGCGTCGCGTGTCGGGCCAGTATACGAATCTGCACGGAAATTCCAATTTTTTTCTATCTTTTTTAGCAAGATAGGGAAGAAACTTCAGAGACTACCGGACCCGGTCTGCGCGCCCGCACGCAGGCGCTCGAGGAGCCCGGCGCCGCGCGGCGTGCCGGCCTCGACGCGCGCGCGCCGCCCGGCCCCCGCGTATTCGAGGACGACGGCGACGTCAGCTTCCACCGCGAGCCCGGGCACCCGCTCCGGCCATTCGACCATGCGCAGGCC
>CALALV010000076.1 GCA_937925605.1 uncultured Woeseia sp. | reverse complement strand
CTGCCCGGCGGCGACACGCTGCGCGAGCGCTTGGCGGCCGCGCTCGCCGACGAGCCTGAGCTGGCCGCGGCCGGGCGCGACGGCTCGCGCTGGCTGCGCCCGGCAGCCGGGGTCGCGATTGCCGCGTCGGTCGCCGTGCTCGCGCTGGTCGGGCTGCGCCAGTTGGACGTCGCGGACCCGGTAGCGGGCTCTGTGCCGGTGCCGACCGCCGCAATCGCGGTGGACGACGGCAGCAGCTACACGGAGCCGTCAGCCAGCGAGGCCCTCGGCGACCGGCCGGACGAGATGCTACGGCAGTACCTGATCAGCCACGGCGAGACCTCCGGCGAACTCGGCGCGAACGGGATCCTGTCGCGTCTCGTCACGCTGGAGCTGCGCGGCGGCGAACTGGTCGAGGTCACGCCGGCCGCGACGGACGAGGACGGTCAGGCCGTGACCGACGAGAATGCCGGGACCGAGTCGCGGGATCCCTGAGGGCATGCGGCCCGCGAGGCAGGCAGTCATGAATCCGGCGGCGGCTCGCGACCGGCGCGTCGCCACGGCCCTGCTGCTGTGCGCGGGGCTGGCGGCCGCTGTCGCCACGCGCGCCGCGGAGAGTCCCAACGACTGGCTGGACCGGATGGCCACGGTCGTCAGCACGATCGATTACCAGGGTACGGTCATTCGCCGCAAGAATGGCCGCTCCGACGCGCTCAAGGTCATGCACCGGGTCGTCGACGGCGTGGTCAACGAGAAAGTCGTGACCCAGGAAGGCAACGGTCTCGAGATCATCCGCAACGGCAACGAAGTGCATTGCATCCTGCCGGACCAGAAGTCCGTGCTGATCGAACAATGGAACGACCGCAGCACGCTGTTCTCGACCCTGCCGAGCAGCGAGCTGCGCTTCGGCGCCGAGTACGACCTGTCGATCGTCCGCGAGGAGCGGGTCGCCGGCCGCCGGGCGCTGCTGCTCGCAATCAGGCCGCACGACAACTGGCGCTTCGGCCACCGGCTGTGGCTGGACCGCGAGACCGCGTTCCCATTGCGTACCGAGCTGGTCGGCAGCGACGGTGCCGTGCTCGAGCAGCTCAAGTTCGCCGACATCAGCTTCGATTCCGAGATTCCCGCGGAGGCGCTCCAGCCTTCGCTGAGCCTCGACAATTTCACCTGGTACTCCGAGCCGACCCGTGACGAGGTTGTCGGGGTGGAAACGGACTGGACGAGCGGCGATCTCCCGAGCGGCTTTCGCAGCGTGGCCACGCGCACGGAGCAGATGCCGGGGGTCGACGAACCCGTCACGCACATCCTGTACAGCGACGGGCTCGCGACCGTGTCGGTATTCATCGCCGCGCGGCGGGACAGCGACGTCGCCGGCCGCCATCGCCTCGGCGCGGCCAATTCCTACAGCACGCTGATCGACGGGCACCAGGTGACCGCGGTCGGCGAGGTGCCCGCCGCGACGGTGCAGCGCATCGCCGACTCGATGCGCCGCGAGTGAGCGCGGCGGAGCCCCCGCAACCATGAACCAGCCGCAGGGCACCGTGACCGCGATTCGCGGCGATCGCGCGGTCGTCCGGGTCGAGCGCGCGTTCGCCTGCGCCCGCTGCCAGGCCGGCCGCGGCTGCGGCGCCGGCCTGCTGGAGGCCGGCCGCGGCGCACGCGAATTCACGCTGCACAGGCCGCCGGGGATCGCGCTGGCGCCCGGCGACCGGGTGAGCCTGCGGCTCGCCCCGGAACGCCTGCTGCGGGCGGCACTGCTGGCCTACGGGCTGCCGCTCATCGCGCTGCTCGGCGTACCGGCCGCCGTCAACTGGCTGCGCGGCCCGCTGACCGACGCCGAGCTGGTCCTCGCCGCGGCGGTCGCGCTGGCCGGATCGCTCGCGGCAGGCAGGCGCCTGCTCGCCCGTGACCGCTGCCCGGGCGAGCTCGAGCCGGACATCGGCGAGCGCCTGCCACCCGCCGCGGCCTCTTGAGCACGCAGTCGCGCGCTCCGCGGCTCGTCGTCTACAGCCGCCGCGGCTGTCACCTGTGCGAGGTGCTGATCGAGGAGCTGCTGCCGCTGGTCCGCGGCCGGGGGACGGTCGAGGTGCGTGACGTCGACGAGCGGGCGGACTGGCAGCAACGCTACGGCAGCGAGGTTCCGGTCGTCGAGTGCGAGGGCCGGGAGCTCTGCCGCCACCGCCTCGACCGCGCCGCCGTTCGCCGCCTGCTCGACGAAGCCTGAGAGCCGGAGCCGGTTCCCCGGGGCCTAAACGTATATACTTCGCCGCTGGTCCGCGCCGGCGCGCCGCCTGCAACCCTCATGAAGCACATCCGCAATTTCTCCATCATCGCGCATATCGATCACGGGAAGTCGACCCTGGCCGACCGTTTCATCCAGCTGTGCGGCGGCCTGAGCGATCGCGAAATGCTGGAGCAGGTGCTCGATTCGATGGACCTCGAGCGGGAGCGCGGCATCACGATCAAGGCGCAGAACGTCTCGCTGGACTACCAGGCGAAGGACGGCCAGACCTACCAGCTCAACTTCATCGACACGCCGGGCCACGTCGACTTCTCCTACGAGGTATCGCGCTCGCTCGCGGCCTGCGAGGGCGCGCTGCTGGTCGTCGACGCAGCGCAGGGCGTCGAGGCGCAGAGCGTCGCCAACTGCGTGACCGCAATCGACATGGGTCTCGAGGTCCTGCCGGTGCTGAACAAGGTCGACCTGCCGGCGGCCGACCCGGAGCGGGTCATCCACGAGATCGAAGACATCATCGGGATCGAGGCCAGGAACGCCCAGCGGGTCAGCGCGAAGACGGGCGCCGGGGTCGGCGAACTGCTCGAGCAGCTCGTCGCGGTGATCCCGCCGCCGCAGGGAAACCCCGACGGCCCGCTGCAGGCGCTGATCATCGATTCCTACTTCGACAACTACGTCGGCGTCGTGTCGCTGGTGCGAATCGTCAATGGACGGCTCGGCAAGGGCAGCAAGATCACCGTCATGTCGACGGGTCGCAGCTACCTTGCCGATCGCGTCGGGACGTTCACGCCGAAGATGACCGACCGCGACGAACTGCGGACCGGCGAGGTCGGGTTCGTCATCGCGGGCATCAAGGACATCTTCGGTGCGCCCGTCGGCGACACGCTGACGCTGACCCAGGCGCCGAGTGACAGGCCGTTGCCGGGTTTCAAGCAGGTGCAGCCGAGGGTATTCGCGGGCCTGTTCCCGGTCAGCTCCGACGACTACGAGTCCTTCCGCGAGGCGCTGCAGAAACTGCGCCTGAACGACGCGGCCCTGCATTTCGAGCCGGAGACGTCCGCCGCGCTCGGCTTCGGGTTCCGCTGCGGCTTCCTCGGCATGCTGCACATGGAGATCGTGCAGGAACGCCTCGAGCGTGAGTACGACCTCGAGCTGATAACGACCGCGCCGACCGTCGTGTTCGAGGTCCTGCAAACCAACGGCGAGACCGTGTACGTCGACAATCCCTCGCGGCTGCCGCCGGCGAACGAGGTCGAGGAACTGCGCGAGCCGATCATCCGCGCAGGCATCCTGGTCCCGGAAGAACACGTCGGCGCGGTCATCAAGCTGTGCATCGAGAAGCGCGGCGTGCAGACGCAGATGCGCTATCTCGGCCGGCAAATCTCGCTGGAGTACGAGATGCCGCTGGCCGAAGTCGTACTCGATTTCTTCGACCGGCTGAAATCCGTCAGCCGCGGCTTTGCGTCGTTCGATTACGAGTTCGTGCGCTTCGAGGCCGCCACGCTGGTCCGCCTCGACGTGCTGATAAACAAGGATCGCGTGGACGCGCTGTCGATCATCGTCCATCGCGACAAGGCGCAACACCGGGGTCGCGAGCTGGTCGAAAAGATGAAAGACCTGATTCCGCGGCAGATGTTCGACGTCGCGATCCAGGCGGCAATCGGTTCGCAGATCATCGCGCGCAGCACGGTCAAAGCGCTGCGCAAGAACGTGACGGCGAAGTGCTACGGCGGCGATGTGACCCGCAAGCGCAAGCTGCTTGAGAAGCAGAAGGCCGGCAAGCGGCGCATGAAGCAGATCGGCTCGGTCGAGATTCCGCAGGAGGCGTTTCTGGCCGTGCTGCGCGTCGACAAGTAGCGACACAGGGAGTCAGCAGGAGCTTGGACATCAATCTGGCACTGATACTGGTATTGCTGACCGCGTTCAGCGGCGCGGTCGTCGCCTACAATCGCTTCGTGCTCGCCCGGCGCGGCGAGAAGCCCGCGGGCGGCCTCGCAACCGTGGTCGAATATTCGCAGTCGTTCTTCCCGGTGCTGCTGCTCGTGCTCGTCATCCGCTCGTTCATTTTCGAGCCGTTCCGCATCCCGTCGGGCTCCATGGAGCCGACGCTGCTGCGCGGCGACTTCATCTTCGTCAAGAAGTATTCCTACGGCCTGCGGCTACCGGTGCTCGAGACCAAGGTGCTGGAGACGGGCGAGCCCGAGCGCGGCGACGTCGTCGTCTTCCGGCTGCCGTCGGAGCCCAGCATCAACTACATCAAGCGGGTCATCGGTCTGCCGGGCGACACGATCGTCTACCGCGACCACCGGCTGACCATCAACGGCGAGACGATCCCGCTCGAGGCCAGCGAGGAGGCGCAGGTGTACCGCGAGACCTTCGGGGAGCGCGAGCACCGGATCCAGATCACGGCGCCGGGCTCGCGCGCCGGCGAAAACGTCTATACCGTGCCGGACGGGCACTACTTCGTCATGGGCGACAACCGCGATAACTCGAAGGACAGCCGCTACATTTCGGCGATCCCCGAGTCCCACCTGGTGGGCGAGGCGACGCGCATCTGGATGCACATGGACGGGCTGGCCTGGCCGCGCTGGGACCGAATTGGCGACAAGATTCAATAATGTGGTGTAAATCACTGAAATGGCCGCTAAAATCGCGTCAAATCCAGCGACAGTACGCCCGTTCGTTCAGGAGACCTTGACGTGAAAGCTCGCTATGGCACTTCGGGCCCGCGCCGCGTGCGCGGCATGACCACGATCGGCATGCTGATTCTGGTGGCCTTCGTCGGCCTGTTCGCCTTCGCCGCGATCCAGCTCACGCCGGTCTACCTGAACTACATGAAGGTCGCGAGCGTCGTCGACGGCGTCAAGGAAGAGTTCGACGGCCAGGGCCCGAGCATCGGCGCGATCCGCAAATCCATCGAACGGCGTTTCGCGATCGAGGCAGTGTCCGTGATCGAACCGAAGGACATCAAGGTCTCGACCGACCCCGGCGGCTTTCTCGTCGATGCCTCGTACGAGCACTCGGTGCCGTACGTGGCCAACGTCTATTTCACGGTGCGATTCGACAAGCGGGTCGTCGTACGCCGTTGACGCGCTGCCGTGGCGGCCTGCCGGCCCGTCTGGCAGGATAGACCGCCCCTCTATCACTCCGGGCCCGAGCATGGCTGACAACCCGGCAGCACGCGCCGCCGCGTGGCTCGAGCGTTCGCTCGGCTACCGCTTCGAGGACCCGCGCCTGCTCGACGAGGCCCTGACCCACCGCAGCGCGGCCGGCCAGAGCAACGAGCGGCTCGAGTTCCTCGGCGATGCCGTGCTCGATTTCGTCATTTCGCATGCCGTCTACACGCGCCGCCCGGACGCCCCGGAAGGCGACCTCAGCCGGTTGCGTGCGTCGCTGGTCAACGACCGGGCGCTCGCCGAACTCGCCGGCGAACTCGGTATCGGCGAACACCTGCAGCTCGGCAGTGGCGAAAAGAAGACCGGCGGCCACCGCCGTTCCTCGATCCTCGCCGACGCGCTGGAAGCGCTGTTCGGTGCCGTCTACCTGGACCGCGGCTTTGCCGCGGCCGAGCAGCTGATCCGCGAGGTCTATGCCGGCAGGCTGGCGGCGCTGCCCGACTCGGAGAGCCTGAAGGACCCGAAGACGCGCCTGCAGGAACGCCTGCAGGCGGACGGCCTGCCGTTGCCGGATTACGCGGTCACCGACGTTTCCGGCAAGCCGCACCGACGCCGCTTCGCGGTCGTCTGCCGCGTGCCCGCGCTCGAGCTCGAGCGTGCCGGGGAGGGGGGCTCGCGCCGCGCCGCCGAACAGGCCGCGGCGACCGCGCTGCTGGACGCGCTGCGCGGCGCAACGGGCCGGCGCACGTGAACGGGCAGCCGCAGCGCGCCGGCTTCGTCGCCGTGGTCGGGCGCCCGAACGTCGGCAAGTCGACGCTGATCAACGGGCTGCTCGGCCGCAAGGTCAGCATCGTCTCGCCGAAACCACAGACGACCCGGCATCGCATCCTCGGCGTGCTCACGGACGTTGGCTGCCAGACGATTTTCGTGGATACGCCGGGGCTGCACGCGCATGCGCCGAAGGCGATGAACCGGATGATGAACCGCACGGCCGCGAACGCGCTGGCCGACGCCGACGCGGTGCTGTTCGTTTGCGAGGCCGGGCGCTGGACCGCGGAGGACGACGCCGTGCTCGAGCGCATCGCCGCGCTCGGCAAGCCGGCGCTGGCGGCACTGAACAAGATCGACCGGGTTACCCCGAAAGAACGCCTGCTGGAGGAAATCGACGCGCTGTCGAAGCGCCACGCTTTCGCCGACATCGTCCCGATCTCGGCGCGCCGCGGCGACAATCTCGACAGGCTGCCCGCGCTGCTGCGCGAATACCTGCCCGAATCGCCGCCGCTGTTTCCCGCGGATACCGTCAGCGATCGTTCCGACGCGTTCCGGGCCGCCGAGCTGATCCGCGAGAAGCTGACTTTCGAGCTGCGCCACGAGCTGCCGTACGGGCTGACCGTGACGCTGGAGCGCTTCGAGGAAGAGCCCGGCGGCCTCGCGGTCAACGCCGTGATCTGGGTCGAGCGAGACAGCCAGAAGGGCATCGTCGTCGGCCGCGGCGGGCAACTGTTGAAGAAGATCGGCCGCCAGGCCCGGCTGGAGCTGAAGCGCGAGTACGGTCGTCCGGTGCACCTCGAGCTGTGGGTCAAGGTCCGGGACAACTGGGCCGACAGCGACAAGGACCTCGCCCAACTCGGCTACGACCTGCCCTGAGCCGATGAGCGCCAGGCACCGCATCCAGAACGAGCCGGCGTGGCTGCTGCACCACCGTCCGTTCCGCGACACGAGCCGGATACTCGACATACTGAGCCGCGACCACGGCCGGCTCGCGCTGGTCGCGCGCGGCGCGCGCTCGGCGAAGTCGAAGCTGCGCGGCGTGCTGCGGCCGTTCCTGCCGTTGTCGCTGTCGTGGGCCGGCCGCGCGGAGCTCGGCACGCTGACCGGCGCCGAGATGAACGGCGCGCCAATCTCGCTCTCCGGCGACGCGTTGCTGTCCGGCTACTACGCGAACGAGCTGTTGCTGAAGCTCATGCACCGCCACGACCCGCAGCCCGAAATCTTTGCGCTGTACAGCCGCACGGTCGAGCAGCTCGCCGGGCGCGAGCGGCCGGCGGCGCTGCTGCGCGACTTCGAAATCGAACTGCTCGCGCTGCTCGGCTATGCACTCGACCTGGGCCAGGATGCACTAGGCCAGGACGACATCGTTCGGGACCGCTGCTACGAGTACCGCCCCGGGCAGGGCGCGGTCCCGGTGGCGCCGCGGAGCGGGGCGATGGCTTTCAGCGGGCAGCAGCTGCTCGGCATCCGCGCGCGGGACTTCGACGACCCGGAGACGCTGCGCGCGGCCGGGCGCCTGCTGCGCGGCGTGATCGCGTATCATCTCGACGGCAGGGAGCTGAACAGCCGCAAGGTGCTGATGGAGCTGCATCGAAACAGGGCCGCCGGGCGCGCCGCGGACGACACGGGAGAAGACGGATTGGCAGCTACGAAATCCGGCCACGCGGCGGACGACGCGGGAGGCAACGCATTGGCAGATACGCACGCCGGGCGCGCAGCGGACGAAGAAGGAGACTATGGGCTTGGCTGACATGAACACGCTGCACCTGGGCGTCAATGTCGACCACGTGGCTACGCTGCGCCAGGCGCGCGGCACGGACTACCCGTCGCCGGTCGAGGCCGCGCTGGTCGCAGAGCAGGCAGGCGCCGACAGCATCACGCTGCACTTGCGCGAAGATCGCCGGCACATCCAGGACGCGGACCTGCCGGCGCTGGCCGCGCGGATGCGTACGCACATGAACCTCGAGATGGCCGTGACCGACGAGATGCTCGGTATCGCCTGCGAGCTTGCGCCGTCCGACGTCTGCCTCGTGCCGGAGAAGCGCGAGGAGCTGACTACCGAGGGCGGCCTCGACGTCGCGAGCCAGGTCGGGCGCGTGGGCGCCGCCTGCGCGCGGCTGCAGGCGGCGGGCATCCGCGTGTCGCTGTTCATCGATCCGGACGAAGCGCAGCTGCGTGCAGCGCGCGAAGCCGGCGCGCCGGTCGTCGAGCTGCACACGGGCGCTTACGCCGAGGCGGAAGGCGCGGAGCAGGAGCGCGAGCTCGGGCGTATCGTCGCTGCCGCGCGCGCCGGCGACGCGCTCGGCCTGACCGTGCACGCCGGCCACGGCCTGCACTACGGCAACGTGCAGCCGATCGCGCGCATCGCACAGATCCGCGAACTGAACATCGGGCATGCGATCGTGGCCCGCGCCGTTTTCGACGGCATGGCCGGCGCAGTGCGCGAGATGAAACGACTGATGCAGGAAGCCCGCGGCGCGGCCGGGGCCGCCTCGTGATATTCGGTGTCGGCACGGACCTGGTCGAGCTCGAGCGCGTTCGGCAGACCTACGAACGTTTCGGCGCGCACTTCGTCGACCGCCTGCTGATGGACGAGGAGCGCGCGTTGTTCGAGCGGGCCCGCGACCCGGTGCGCTTCCTCGCAATGCGCTTTGCCGGCAAGGAGGCGACCGTCAAGGCGATGGGCACGGGTTTCGCGCACGGCGTGTGGATCCGCGACGTCGGCATCGTCAACGATCCGCGCGGCCGGCCGCTGGTCATCTGGACGCCGCGCGGGCGCGCCGTCTGCGACGAACTCGGCATCGGCGCAGGCCACGTCAGCCTGACCGACGACGCCGGCCTGGTCATGGCTTTCGCCGTCGTCATGAACGCGGAGAACTGATGCACTGCCTGGTTTTCGATATCGAGACCGTTCCGGACGTCGAGTTCGGTCGGCGCTTTCACGGACTCGACGGACTGTCGGACAAGGACGTCGGCACGGCCATGCAGTTCATGCGCCAGCAGCAGACGGGCAGCGACTTCCTGCCGCTGCACCAGCAGCGGGTCGTCGCGATCTCGGTCGCGCTGCGCAGCGGCGACGGGCTGCGGGTCTGGAGCCTGGGCGACGCCGACGCGGACGAGGCCGAGATCATCCGGCGCTTCTACGACGGCATCGAGCGCTACACGCCCGACCTCGTGAGCTGGAACGGCGCCGGCTTCGACCTGCCGGTCCTGCACTACCGCGCGCTGCTGCACGGGATCCAGGCGCCCCGCTACTGGGAAACCGGCGACAACGACCGCGAGTTTCGCTACAACAGCTACCTCGGCCGGTTCCACTGGCGGCACATCGACCTGATGGACGTGCTGAGCGGCTTCCAGGGCCGCGGGCGCGCCAGCCTCGACCAGGTGGCCGTCATGCTCGGCTTCCCCGGCAAGCTCGGCATGAGCGGCGACAAGGTCTGGGGCTGCTGGCTCGACGGCGGCATCGAGGAGATCCGCAACTACTGCGAGACCGACGTCGTCAACACCTACCTCGTCTTTCTGCGCTTCGAGTTTATGCGCGGCAATCTCGATCGCGCCGGGCTCGAGCGCGAGTACGCGCTCGTGCGCGAGACTCTGGGCGGGCTCGGGCAGGCGCACTTCGACGAGTTCCTCGACGCCTGGCCGGCGGCCTGAACCGGCATGGCCCGCAGGCAACGCGAGCCGGAAACGGCCCCGATCGCCTCCGTCACGCATGACGGGCGCGGCATCGCCGCCGTCGAGGGCAAAAAGGTATTCGTCGCCGGCGCGCTCGCCGGCGAGACCGTGCGCTTCCTGCGCCGCAAGCGCCGGCGCAATTTCGACGAGGCGGAGCTGCTGGAGGTCCTCGAAGCGGCGCCGGACCGGGTCGAGCCGCGCTGCGCCGTGTACGGCAGCTGCGGCGGCTGTTCGCTGCAGCACCAGGCCCCGGAGCGGCAGCGCGAGATCAAGTTCGCGGCGCTGAAGGACGCGTTCGCGCGCATCGGCGGCGTGACGCCCGCGCGCTGGCTCGAGCCGCTCGGCGCGGACGCCGGCGACGGCAGCTGGCACTACCGCCGGCGCGCGCGCCTCGCGGTCAAGGACGTGCCGGCCAAGGGCCGGGTGCTGGTGGGCTTTCGCGAGAAGCACGCGCCGTTCGTGACCGACATGCAGCGCTGCGAGGTGCTTGCGCGGCCCGCGCACGCGCTGCTGCCCGCGCTGTCGGAGCTGGTTGCAAGCCTGACGGTGCGCGCGCGACTGCCGCAGATCGAGGTCGCCGTCGGCGACGCGCAGGTCCGGCTCGTGTTTCGTGTGCTCGACCCGCCGACGGCGGCGGATCGCGAACGCTTTGTCGACTTCGCGCGACGCCACGAGGTCACGGTCGCGCTGCAGCCGGGCGGCCTCGACAGCGTAGAGAACCTCTGGCCGGGGCAGCCCGAGCCACTGTACTACGAGCTGCCGGAATTCGACGTTCGGCTCGAATTCGAGGCGACCGATTTCGTGCAGGTCAACGGCGCGGTGAACCGCCGGCTGGTCGGCCGGGCGCTCGAGCTGCTGGCGCCGGAGGCCGGCGAGCGGGTGCTCGATCTCTACTGCGGCATCGGCAATTTCTCGCTGCCGCTGGCGCGCCGCAGCGCCGCCGTGCTCGGCGTCGAAGGCGAGGCGCGGCAGGTCGCGCGCGCGCGAGTGAACGCTGCGCTGAACGTCATCGACAACGCCGAGTTCCTGGCCGCGGACCTCTCGGCGCTCGACGGCAGCGAGCGCTGGCTCAGGCGCGGCTGGGACCGGGTGCTGCTCGACCCCGCGCGCAGCGGCGCGCTGGAGTTCGTGCGCGTCGTCGACCGCGCGGCGCCGCGGCGCATCGTCTACGTGTCCTGTCACCCGGCGACGCTTGCACGCGACGCGGCCGAGCTGGCCGCGCGTGGCTACCGGGCGAGCGCGGCCGGGATCGTCGACATGTTCCCGCACACCGGCCATGTCGAATCGCTGGCAGTGTTCGAAAAAGGCCGATAAAACAGCAGCGTACCCGCTATAATTCGGCGCGTTGTCAAAACCGCGCGAACGGGGGAGAGCCCATGGCGCTCGGGCCGGTCATGCTCGACATCGAGGGGACCCGGCTCACGCCGGCAGATCGCGAATTGTTGCGCGAGCCGGCCGTGGGCGGCGTCATCCTGTTCACGCGCAACTACGAGTCCCCGGCCCAGATCGCGGACCTCGTCGAGTCGATTCGCGCACTCAGGCGGCCGCCGCTGCTCGTCGCGGTCGACCACGAGGGCGGCCGCGTGCAGCGCTTCCGCGACGGCTTCACCGCGATCCCGCCGATGCGGCTGCTCGGCCGCCACTACGACCGCGAGCCGCAGGCGGCGCTGGACCTGGCGCGCACCTGCGGCTGGCTGATCGGCGCGGAGCTGCGCTCGGTCGGTATCGATCTCTCGTTCGCACCCTGCGTCGACCTCGACTGGGGTATCAGCGAGGTCATCGGCGATCGCAGTTTCCACGCGCAGCCCGCCGCGGTGACCGAGCTCGCGCTGGCCCTGATCCGCGGCATGCGCGACGCCGGCATGGCCGCGGTCGCAAAGCATTTCCCGGGGCACGGCGCGGTCGTCGCCGACTCGCACGAGAAGCTGCCGGTCGACCGCCGGCCCTACAGCGTCCTGCTCGACGACATGCAGCCGTACGAAAAGCTGGTGGAGCGCCGCGTGCTGGCCGGCGTGATGCTGGCGCACGTCGTCTACGCCGAAACGGATCCGCAGCCGGCCGGGTTTTCGCCGTGGTGGATCGGCGAGCAGCTGCGCCGGCAGATCGGCTTCGACGGCGCCGTGTTTTCCGACGACCTGTCGATGAAGGCGACCGCCGGCTTCGGTCCGATGCCGGAGCGCGCGCGGCTCGCACTGACCTGCGGCTGCGACATGGTGCTGGTCTGCAACGACCGGGCGGCGGCGCGTGCCACGGTCGCGTCGCTCGCCGACTGGTCCAGCCCCCTGTCGCTGGTCCGCCTGGCGCGGCTGCACGGGACCGGCGCGCCGTTGCGCGAGTCGCTGCTCGCGAGCGACGAGTGGCAGGCTGCGAGCGACGCGCTCGCCGCCTGGCGGGAACGGCCGGAACTGACGCTGAACGCGTGAGCGTGCGGGAGGCTTCGGCATAATGGCAGCGGCGGGCGGCTACGGGATCCTGGCAGGGTCGGGTTTCGCCGCGCTGGGCTCAGGTGCAACCGGCCGCCAGCTGACGACGCGCTTCGGCAGGCCGTCGTCGGCGCCGAGGCAGCTCCGCATCGGCACGCAGGAACCGTGGCTGGTCCTGCGGCACGGCGAGAACCACGACATCCCGCCGCACGCGATCAACTACCGGGCCAACCTGGCGGCGCTCGCGCAGCTCGGGGTCCGGCGCGTCATCGCGCTGAACACGGTCGGCGTGATCGGGGCACGGCCCGCCCCGGGGGGCCTCGCGGTGCCGGACCAGCTGATCGACTACAGCTGGGGCCGGGTTCACAGTATCTACCACGGCGCCCACGCTAAGCTCGACCACGTGGACTTCACGGAGCCGTTCGCGACGGAGCTGCGCGCGGGCCTGCTCGCGGCCGCGGCCGCGGCCGGCGTGTCCTGCCGCGACGGCGGCGTCTACGGGGTCACCCAGGGACCGCGCCTGGAGACCGCGGCGGAGGTCGATCGCTACGAGCGCGACGGCGTCGACTACCTCGGCATGACGGGTATGCCCGAGGCCGGCATCGCGCGCGAGCTCGGCATGGACTACGCGATGCTCAGCCTCGTGGTGAACCACGCGGCCGGCCGCGGCGAGCGGGCGATACACGAGGACATCGAGGACAGCACGATGCGCGCCAGGCAGAACGCAATGCGGATTCTCGAGCGCTTTCTCGGCGACGGGGGCGGCGCGTGACCGTCATTCGCCGCAGCATCCTCGAGCGCCTGATCAATGCGACGGCCGAGCCGCTGCTGCTTGCGCGCATCGACAAGGCCGACTGGCCGATCGTGCTCTGCAACCCCGCGCTCGAGGCGCTTGCCGACCGCGCCGATCTGAACGGTATGCCGGTGACGGACATCATCGAGGCCCTGCACGGGCGCGAGGCCGCGCGCGAACTGTCGGAGACGATCCGGACGTCCCAGGAGTCCAGCATCCCGCTCGAGGTCGGCGGGCGCCGCTGGCTGCTGGTGCTGCGGCCCCTCGCCGACGACGGCGAGTCCAGCGCGCGCTACTACGCGGCCTGCTGGCGCGACAGCGCGAGCATGACCGGAGGCGGCGACGCCAGCGCGGCGCACCAGGCACTGTTGCGCGCGCGCCGACGCATCCGCGACCTCTCGCGCGAGGACGCGCTCACCGGCCTGCTCAACGACGGCGCATTCCGCGACGTGCTCGCACACGACTGGGCCGTCGCTGCCCGCGACCAGCAGTCGCTGGCGCTGATCGTCTTCACTATCGATCACTTCGAGGAATACCTGCGGGTCTTCGGCCGGCACGCGGCAGACTCCTGCCTGCGCCGGGTCGCGCAGGCCCTGCGCCGCTGCCTGCGCCGCGCGAGCGACGTGGCGGCGCGGCTCGACGGGGAGGGCAGCCGGCTGGTCGTGCTGTTCCATTCCGGCGACGAGCCGGCCGTGCAGGGCTTCGCGGAGGCAATCAGCCAGGAGATTCGCGACCTGGGCCTGCACCATCCGCATTCGCGCAAGGAACGCTTCGTGACCGTGACGCCGCGCTCCGCGGTCGCGGTCGCGAACGGCGGCCCGGGCGAGGCCGCGAAGTTTCTCGAGTCGCTGTTGAGCGGGGACTAGCGCCCGGCCGGCAAGCCCGCGTCGTCGTCATCCGGATCGTCGTCGGCCGGGGTTTCGATGCGCGTGACCTTCGCCAGCAGCCCGAAGCGCGGGTGATCGAAGTAACGCAGCTCGCCGTTGCGCACGATGCGGTCTTCGTCGATGCGCATGCGCACGCGGCCGACCGCCGGGCCCGCGGCAAACTCCTCGACCCGGCGCGCGTCGCCAAACACCGGTACCGCCGGGCGCGCGTCCGGCTGGCTGTCGCGCGGCGTCATCGCCAGGTCGACGACGAGGTGCAGGAAGCGGCTCAGGTACAACGTCAGCGTTCCGTCGAACTCGGCCGGCGCGCTGCCGAGGCGGCGCAGCGCGATCGCGGGCGAGCGCTCCCGGTCGACGGCATCCTGGGCCCAGCCGGCCCAGAGCAGCGGCTCGTAGGCATCCAGCCGCTCGAGGCGCTCCCAGGTGTCGCGGAGAGTCAGCTGCTCGCGCGACAATACCTCGAGCCGCACGAGGTTGGCCGGCAACACGATCTCGCCCAGTTCGAGGGTTTCGTCCCCGGCCGCCGGCTCTTCCCCGGCCGGCTGCTTGTCGAACCCGGCCGCCGCGTCGAGCGCGTCGCTGTCCGGCAAGCCCGGGTCGCCGTACGCAGTGCCCGGCGCGTCGCCGTCGCGCGGCCCGAGCTGCCAGTCGGGCCCCGGCGGCGCCTCCGGAACGAACAATTCATTGCCGGTCGGCACGCCGGCACCGTAGCGAAACAGGATGATCTCGACCGCCCAGCGTTCGGGTGCGGCCTCGGCTTCGCTGTCGGCGGCCGGTGGCAGTTCCTGTGCCGCGGCCGTCAGTGCCAGCAGCGACAGCAGCAGGGCGTATGGCAAATTGGCTTGCGGCATATCCGCTCGGTCTCCCGGGAACGCGTCGTCAGCCGGCGGCCCGCTGCCGGTCGCGGTCGACCGGCGCCAGCTCGGCGAGCAGGGCCTCGATCGCCTCGATGCGTGCATCGGCGTCGGGCATCGGCTGGCGGAACTGTAGCCGATCGGCTCCCTGCATGCGACAGCCGCCGCGCGAGCCCTGCACGAGGCGCACCAGCTGCAGCGGGTCGACGGTTGCGTCCGCGCCGAACTGCAGGTAGCCCGCTTCCGCCGCGGCGTCTATTTTCTCGATGCCGAGTCTGGCGGCGCGCGCACGGATACCGGCAATGCGCATGAGGTTCTTCGCCGGCTCCGGCAGCAGCCCGAAGCGGTCGATCAGCTCGACCTGCAGGTCGCGCAGCGTCTCGTCGTCGCGGGCACTGGCAATGCGCTTGTACAGGATGAGTCGCAGGTGCACGTCGGGCACGTAGTCGTCGGGCAGCAGGGCCGGGATGTGCAGGTTCACCTCGATGCCGCCGTCGAGCGGCTTGTCGAGATCGGGCTCGCGACCGTCGCGCAGCGCCTGCACCGCGCGCGTCAGCAGCTCGGTGTACAGCGAGAAGCCGATTTCCTGGATCTGGCCGCTCTGCGTGTCGCCTAACAGCTCGCCCGCGCCGCGGATCTCGAGGTCGTGGGTCGCGAGCGTGAAGCCGCTGCCGAGGTCCTCCAGCGAGTCGATCGCTTCCAGCCGCTTGACCGCGTCGGCGGTCATCGCGCGTTTCGGCGGGGCGACCAGGTAGGCGTAGGCGCGATGGTGCGAACGGCCGACGCGTCCGCGCAGCTGGTGCAGCTGCGCCAGTCCGAAGCGGTCGGCACGATTGATGATGATGGTGTTGGCCGTCGGCACATCGATGCCGGACTCGACGATGGTCGTGCACAGCAGTACGTTGAACCGGCGATGGTAGAAATCGAGCATGACCTGCTCGAGCTCGCGCTCCGGCATCTGCCCGTGGCCGACGCGGATCTTCGCCTCGGGCACGAGCTTCTGCAGGCGTTCGCCCACGCGGGCGATGTCCTCGACCTTGTTGTGAATGAAATACACCTGGCCGCCGCGGCGGATCTCGCGCAGGCAGGCCTCGCGGATGACGACGTCATTCCACTCGCTGACGAAGGTCTTGACCGCGAGCCGCTCCGCCGGCGGCGTCGTGATCAGCGACATCTCGCGCAAGCCCCCGAGC
This sequence comes from uncultured Woeseia sp., assembly GCA_937925605.1. Taxonomy (GTDB): domain Bacteria; phylum Pseudomonadota; class Gammaproteobacteria; order Steroidobacterales; family Woeseiaceae; genus Woeseia. Next base: position 6,698 of record CALALV010000076.1, on the reverse strand, counting down.
GCCATGTTCAGCGTGCGCGGGATCGGCGTCGCGGTCAGCGTCAGCACGTCGACCTCGGCGCGCAGCGCCTTGATCGCCTCCTTGTGGCGGACGCCGAAGCGGTGTTCCTCGTCGATGATGACGAGGCCGATGTTCTTGAAGTCCTTCGTATGCTGCAGCAGCCGGTGAGTGCCGATCGCGATGTCGACGCGGCCTTCGCGTAGTCCCGCGACGACGCCTGCCATGTCTTTGGCCGAGCGGAAGCGGGACAGGATCTCGATGCGCACGGGCCAGTCGGCGAAGCGGTCCCGGAAAGTCTGTCCGTGCTGCTGGGCGAGCAGAGTGGTCGGCACCAGCAGCGCGACCTGGCGGCCGCCGTTGACGGCCGCGAAGGCGGCGCGCAGTGCGACCTCGGTCTTGCCGAAACCGACGTCGCCGCAGACGACGCGGTCCATCGGCTGCGGCGACGCGAGGTCCGCCAGCACGTCGTCGATCGTTTGCTGCTGGTCGGCCGTGGGCTCGAACGGGAAGCCCGCCTCGAAGGCCCGGTAGTCGGCCTCCGGCCAGCGGAATGCGTGGCCCGGGCGGGCGGCGCGGCGCGCGTAGACGTCCAGCAGCTCGGCGGCGACGTCGCGAATCTTGTCGATGGCGCGTTTTTTCGCTTTCGCCCACTGGTCGCTGCCGAGGCGGTGCAACGGCGCGTTCTCCGGCGACGCTCCCGTGTAGCGGGAAATGAGGTCGAGCGACTGCACCGGCACGTACAGCTTGTCGCCGCCGGCGTATTCGAGGTGCAGGAACTCGCCGCGCGTCCCGCCGGCCTCGAGAGTGACCAGTCCGAGGTAGCGACCGACGCCATGTTCCGCGTGCACGACGGGCGAGCCGGCAACGAGGTCGTTGAGCTGCCGGATGATCGTTTCCGGGTCGCGCTCCGCGCGGCGACGCCGGCTGCGCTGGCGTGCCTTGTCGCCGAACAGCTGCTGCTCGCTGATCACCGCGATGTCGGCGTCCGCCAGCAGCACGCCGTTCTCGAGCGGCGCGGTCGCAACGGCCAGCCGCTCGCTGCGCGCGAAGAAATCCTGCCAGCCCTCGGCGCGCGCGACCTCGAGGCCGCGGCCGCGCAGGAAGTCGCTGACGCTCTCGCGGCGGCCGGCCGAATCGGCCGTGAACAGGATGCGCCCGGCATGCGCTTCAAGGAACTGCATCAGCGCCCGGGCCGCGTCCTCGTAGCGCGCCTCGATCTTCAACGCGGGCGGCAGTTTCGTCGACACGTTCAGGACGCCGTCGGCCTCCGGCAGCGCCGTCGTGCTGGCCCGGATGCGGCGCAGGCCGGACAGCTGCGCCGCGACCTCGGCCGGCGAGAAGAAGGTCTCGTCCGGTGCGAGGATCGGCCTTTCCGGGTCGAGCCGGCACAGTTCGTAACGCTCGGCGATTTCCGCCCAGGCCTGTTCGAGCAGGCCGTCGAATTCGTCGGGCAGCATCAGGATGGCGCGCTCGGGCAGGTAGTCGCTGAGCGCGGCCGTCTGCTCGAAGAACAGCGGCAGGTAATACTCGATGCCGCCGTGCGCGATTCCGTCAGAGACGTCGCGGTAGACCCGCGACTGGGACGGCTGGCCTTCGAAACGCTCGCGGTAGCGCTGCCGGAACGTCCGTACCGCCTCGGCATCCAGCGGCACCTCCCGGGCCGGCAGGACGTCGATGCGCTCGAGCCGTTCGCCGGACAGCTGGCTGTCCGGGTCGAACACGCGCAGCGAGTCGATCTCGTCGTCGAAGAAATCGATGCGCAGTGGCGCGTCGGTGCCCATCGGGAAGACGTCGAGCAGCGCGCCGCGCACGGCGAACTCGCCGTGCTCCTCGACCTGCGAGACGCGCAGGTAGCCGGCATTGCTCAGCGAGGCGATGAAGGCATCGCGGTCCAGCGTCGTGCCGGCCGCGAGGCTGAGCGTGCGCGCGGCGACGTAGTCGACCGGCGGCAAGCGCTGCAGCAGCACGGCGGCCGACAGGATCAGGATGCCCGAGGTCTTGCGCGGCAGGTGCGCCAGCACGTCGAGCCGCTGCGAGACGATGTCCTGGTGCGGCGAGAAATTGTCCCAGGGCAGGGTCTCCCACTCGACGAAGTGACGCACGGGCAGGTCGCCGGCGAACCAGCGGATCTCGGCTTCGAGCCGGTCGGCCTCGCGGGCGTCGCTCGCGACGACGACGAGCGGGCGGCCGCTGCCGCGGGCAACCTCGACCGCTGCGAGCGCGGCGCTGGCGCCGCTCAGCCGGCCGAGCGCCTCGAGCGTCGGCAGCGAAGACCGGGGAATGAGCAGGGAGTCGACGGGCACTGAAAAGGCGGGCGGGGACACGGGCCGGCGATTATCGCACAGGCCCGCGGCCGCGAAACAACCTGAAAAAACAACGGGAAGGCGACCCCGGGGTCGCCGCGGACTACTTCGAGACGGCGTGGATGACCCGGTCGTACTCGAAGAACACGGCGAAGCCGGGGTAGTCCCAGCGCGTGATCGGCGGATCGCCGACGGCGGCCCGGGTCGAGGCGGGCTGGCCGAACTCGGCCTCGACGCTCGCCTTGCTCATGCCGCGCTTCGGTTTGCCGGGCGCCTCGAAGGTGGCTGCCCGGTCGTTCGCGCCCATCTGCAGCGTGTCCGCCTGTACGAGCGGAACCAGGCCGCCCGCGAGCGCGAGGAGGATGAGGGCACGAAGCGTAGTCATGGGCGGAACTCTCCGGGTCGGCGTGCGGCGACTATAGCATCGGCCTCGTCGCGGCAAAACATGCACTTAAGGGCGTTTGTACACCCTGTTCGCCGCGTCAACGCGGACCTGGATCACACTTCGGCCGGTCCGGGCGGCGCCGTCCGCGCGGCGCGGGCGGCCTGCACCCGCGCTGCGCGATCTGGTTTAATGCGCCGATGATCCCTCCCGTGGAACTGTTCGTCGGCCTGCGCTACCTGCGCGCGAAGCGCCGCACGCGGTTCGTTTCTTTCATTACCCTGGTCTCGCTGGCCGGTATCGCGCTGGGCGTCGCGGCGCTGATCGTGATCCTGTCGGTCATGAACGGCTTCGAGGGCGAGCTGCGTACCCGGCTGCTGTCGATGACGGCGCACGGCTACGTCACGGGCGGGGACGGCCGCGTCGACGAGTGGCCGGCCGTGCGCGAGCGCATGCAGGCGATCGACGGGGTCGTGGCCGTCGCCCCGGTGATCACGCTCGAGGGCATGGTGCGCCGCGGCGGCACGCTGCTGCCGCTGGCGATCGACGGCATCGACCCGGCGAGTGAGAGCGGCATCCTCGGCCGCAGCATCGAGTTTCTCGCGGGCAGCCTGGAAGCGCTCGAGCCGGGCGGCCGGGGCATCGTGCTGGGCCGGCTCCTGGCCTGGGACCTGAACGCGCGCGTCGGCGACGACGTCGTGCTGCTGGTACCGCGACCGAGCGGGGACGGGCGCATGGAGCCGGTACTCGAGCGTTTCGTCGTACGCGGCGTGTTCGAGGCCGGCGTTGCCGAGCACGATACGGGGCTCGCGCTCGTGCACCTGGCCGACGCGGCGAGCTTGCGCGGGCGCGGGACGGGCGTCAGCGCGCTGCGTTTTCTCGGCCGTGACGTCATGGCGGCGCCGGCCCTCGCGGCACAGCTCGAGGCGAGCCTCGGTGCGGATTATCGCAGCAGCGACTGGACTATCGAGAACGCGAGCTATTTCCGCGCGATCCGGCTCGAGAAAATGATGATGTCCCTGATCCTGTCGCTGATCATCGGTGTCGCCGCGTTCAATATCGTCGCGAGCCTGGTCATGGTGGTCACGGACAAGACCCGCGATATCGCGATCCTGCGCACGCTCGGCATGGACCCGGGCGGCGTCGTGCGGGTGTTTTTCATCCAGGGCGCGATGATCGGCTGGATCGGAGTGCTCGCAGGCGTCGCCGCCGGCGTCCTGCTCGCGCTCAACGTGCCGACTCTGGTGCCGTTCCTCGAGGAATTGCTCGGCTTCCAGATCATGCCCGGTGACGTCTACTACGTGACCCGGATTCCGTCCGAGCTCGAACTCGCGGACGTCGCGACGATCGGCGTCGCGGCCTTCGTGCTGACCTCGCTGGCAACGCTGTACCCGGCACGCCGCGCGGCGCTGGTCGAGCCGGCTGCCGCCCTGCGCTACGAGTAGGCGGATGGCGCAGCGCTACGAACTCTGGATCGGCGGTCGCTACGTGCGCGCACGCAGCAGCAACCGCTTCGTGTCGCTGATCTCGCTGATCTCGATGCTCGGCATCGCGATCGCCGTCGCGGTGCTGATCGTCGTGCTGTCGGTGGTCAACGGCTTCGAACGCGAGCTCAAGGACCGCCTGCTGGCGATGACCGGGCACGCGAGCATCGAGGGCGAGGCGGAGCAACTCGCCAACTGGGAGGACTTCGCCGCGGCCGCCGCCGCGGATCCGCGGGTCGTGGCGAGCGCGCCGTTCGTTACGGGCCAGGCGCTGCTGATTGCGGGCGAGGAGCTGTCCGGCGCGGCGCTGCGCGGCATCGACGCGGCGCTCGAAGGGCGCGTGTCGGGCATCGACGCGCTGCTGCTCGCCGGCAGGCTGGACAGCCTCGCACCGGGCCGGTTCAACATCGTGCTCGGCACCGAACTGGCGGACGCGCTCGGCGTCGCGCCGGGCGACAAGCTGACGGTCACGCTGGCGGAGGGGCGGGCGACGCCGCTCGGCGTGATCCCGCGCAGCAAGCGCTTCACGGTCAGCGGCATCTACCGGGTCGGCATGTACGAATTCGACCGGCGGCTGGCCTTCGTCAGCCTCGCGGATGCGCAGCGCCTGTACCGGCTCGGCGACCGGGTCAGCGGGCTGACCCTGTCGGTCGACGACGTGTTCGCGGCGCCCGTCATCGTCCGCGACGTCGCGCTCGCGGCCGGCGGGGGCGTCATGGTGTCCGACTGGACGCGCCGCCACGTGAATTTCTTTCGCTCGATCCAGATCACGAAGTCGATCCTGTTCGTGATCCTGCTGATGGTCGTGGCCGTAGCGGCCTTCAATATCGTGTCCACGCTGGTCATGGTCGTGAAGGACAAGCAGTCAGACATCGCGATCCTGCGCACGATCGGGGCTGCGCCCGGCGCGATCCTGCGCGTGTTCATGACCCAGGGCACCGTGATCGGCGCCGTCGGCACGGTTGCCGGCGTCGTCGCGGGCGTCCTGTTCACCGTCAACCTGGAGAACGTTGTGGCTTTCCTCGAAGCGAGCTTCGGCATCAAGTTCCTGGCCGCCGACGTCTATTTCATCAGCGACCTGCCCGCCGAGCTGCGCTGGCGCGACGTCGCGCAGGTCAGCGGCATCGCGTTCGCATTGGCGCTCCTGTCCACGCTGTACCCGGCCTGGCGCGGCGCGCGCACGCGGCCCGCGGAGGCGCTCCGGCATGACTGACGCGAGCGTGCCCGCAGGCGGCGAGCCGGTGCTGGTCTGTCGCCGGGTCGTGCGCCGCTTCGACGAGGGCGGCAGCACGCTCGAGGTGCTGTCGGGTGTCGACCTCGAGATCGGCCGCGGCGAACGGGTCGCGATCATCGGCGCGTCCGGGTCGGGCAAGACGACGCTGCTGCAGATCCTGGGCGGCCTCGACGACCCGACCAGCGGCGAGGTCCTGGTCGGCGGCCGCGCGATGGCGACGGCCGGCGAGCGCGAGAAGGGCCTGCTGCGCAACCGCTATCTCGGCTTCGTCTACCAGTTCCACCACCTGCTGCCGGAGTTCACGGCGGTCGAGAACGTCGCCATGCCGCTGCTGATCCGCCGCGTCGAACGCGCGACGGCGCTCGAGAGCGCCGCCGCGCTGCTCGGGCGTGTCGGGCTCGGCGAGCGGCTCGGCCACAAGCCGGGCGAGCTGTCGGGCGGCGAGCGCCAGCGCGCGGCGGTCGCCCGGGCGCTGATCACCGACCCGGCACTGGTGCTGGCCGACGAGCCGACCGGCAATCTCGACGCCGGGAACGGCGAGCAGGTGCTGGAGCTGATGCTCGGGCTGAACCGGGAGCTCGGCACGAGCCTCGTCATCGTCACCCACGACCACGACATCGCGCGCCGCATGGATCGCATCCTGACGCTGGAAGACGGCCGCCTGCACGCCGCCTGAGCGTCAGTCGGGCGGCCGCCGGCGCGCCCGGCGCTTTTCCAGGTAGTCTGCGATCGACGCGCGCCAGAGCAGGTCGAGGGCGATGTAGCCGACGAGTGACAGCAGGGCGCCGAGCAGGATGCAGCCGAGCGTCAGCGGCTGCCAGACGTTCAAGAAACTGTCGGTCAGCCAGGCCAGCGACAGTTCGATCTCGAGTTCCCGGGGCGGCAGGCGCAGCAGCTCGCGGCCGACTCGGTAGGCAAAGAAATACATCGGGCCGATCGTCAGCGGGTTGCTGATGAAGGTCGTCAGCGCCGCGACCGGGATGTTGATGCGCAGCGCGAGCGCGGCCAGCGCCGCGATCAGCACGTGCCCCGGCACCGGCAGGTAGCCGACGAACAGGCCGAGCGCGAAGGCGGGCACGATCGTGCGCCGCCGTATCCCCCACAGCCGGCGATCGTGCAGCAGGTGGTCGAACGGCTGCAGGTACCAGTGCCCGTCGAAGTCGTGGCGTTTCAGCGCGAATTTGCGAAAAAAGCGTCTGGGCATCGGTCCGGTGGCGGGTTTACATGGCGTCGGGGCCTGCGCGGTTGCGCGGCATGATATCGACAATCCGCAGGGAACGCGGCCGATGCTGCGA
>CALALV010000075.1 GCA_937925605.1 uncultured Woeseia sp. | reverse complement strand
TGCGCCCGCTGCCCTCGAGCAGCGTGCGCACGCCGAGCGCGCGACCCATGTTCGCGATCGACTCCTCGCGGTCCTTGTAATAGAACGACGAGGTGCGTGCCGCGACGTGCAGCCCGGCGATTCTCGACAGCTCGGTCAGCAGCTGCTCGGCTATTCCGTCACCGAAGTATTCGTTGTCCGGGTCATCGCTCATGTTGGCGAACGGCAGCACGGCGATCGAGGAATCCGGGATCGCCGCGAACGCCGCACGCCGCTCGTTTGGCTCGCGCATGTCGAGGACCCGCTGACCGAGGACGACCACGACCGCGACGCTGACCGCGAGCAGGCCGGCCAGGATGAAGCGATCGGCGCGCCCGAGAGCGGCCGCCCGGCCGTCGCCCCCGGGCATCGTGCGCGCGATGCCGTGGCTGCCCAGGTCGTAGCGCCAGCCGACCACGAGCGCGACCGGGAACAGCAGTATTGCAGCGAGCCAGACGTAGCGTATCGCCGCGTCCGGGATGTCCCAGCCGGGAAACGCGAGCGCTGCCACCTGCAGGACGACCCATGCGCCGACGACGTAGAGCGCGAGCACCGCGAACACCCCGCGCCGGCGCAGGTCGGCGAGCCACGTGGCGAGTCGCTTGCTCATCGTGCCGGGTCCGTGCCCTCGGGGTCTGCCTGTTCTATTCTAGACCGTCACGCAGCCCGTACCGGGCATCGCGCCCCTGCCCTTCTGACCAACATGCAGCTTGCCGAACTCGTCCAGGTATCGCGCGACGTGGCCGCCACGCGCAGCCGGCTCAGGAAGCGCGAGCTGCTCGCGGACTGCCTGCGTGCCGCCGCGGCGGACGTTTCGCTGGTCGTGAATTACCTCGCGGGCAACCTGCCGCAGGGCCGCATCGGCCTCGGACCGGCGATCCTGCGCGAGGTGCGCGGCCTGCCCGCGGCCGCGACGCCATCGCTGCCGCTGGCCGGCGTCGACGAGGCCTTCGCAGAGATCGCCGGCATTGCCGGCAAGGGCTCGCAGCAGCGCCGGCGCGAGCGGCTGGCGGCGCTGTTCGGGCGCGCGACGGCGGGCGAGCAGGACTTTCTCGCGCGGCTCGTACTCGGCGAACTGCGCCACGGCGCGCTGGAAGCGCTGCTCGCCGAAGCGATCGCGGCCGCGACCGGGCTGCCGGAGAACGCGGTGCGGCGCGCCGTCATGCTGGCGGCCGATCCGGCAGCGGTCGCGCGCGCGGCGTTCGCCGATGGCGCCGCCGGGCTGGCGCGCTTCCGGCTCGTGCCGATGCGACCGCTGCAGCCGATGCTGGCACAGCCGGCCGAGGACATGGACGCGGCGCTCGAGGCGCTCGGCGAGGCGCAGCTCGAGTACAAGCTCGATGGCGCGCGCGTGCAGATACACCGCGTCGACGACGAGGTGCGCATCTTCTCGCGGGCGCTGAACGACGTGACGGCCAGCCTGCCGGAGGTCGTCGAGACCGTGCGCGCGCTGCCGGCGCGCACGCTGATCGCGGACGGCGAGGTGCTCGCGCTCGGCGAGCGCCGGAAACCGCTGCCCTTCCAGGTGACGATGCGCCGCTTCGGCCGCAAGTCGGACATGGCGGCCATGCGCGCGAAACTGCCGCTGTCCGTGTTCCTGTTCGACTGCCTGCACGTCGACGGCGACGACCTGCTCGACCGGCCGCTCAGCGAGCGCAGCCGGGCGCTGGCCGGGCTCGCCGGCGAATCGCTGATCACGCCGCGGCTGGTGACCGCTGACCCCGCCGCGGCGAACGCCTTCCTGCGCCGCGCGCTCGCCGAGGGCCACGAGGGCCTGATGGCGAAGGCGCTGGCCGGCAGCTACGCGGCCGGCAGCCGCGGCGCCGGCTGGCTCAAGGTGAAGCAGGCGCATACGCTGGACCTCGTCGTGCTGGCCGCGGAGTGGGGCAGCGGGCGCAGGCAGGGCTGGCTCTCGAACCTGCACCTCGGCGCGCGCGACGAGGACGGCGGTTTCGTCATGCTCGGCAAGACCTTCAAAGGCCTGACCGACCGGATGCTCGAGTGGCAGACGAGCGCGCTGCTCGAGCTCGAGATCGGCCGCGAGGACCACGTCGTGCACGTGCGGCCGGAACTCGTCGCCGAGATTGCCGTCAATGAAATCCAGGCCAGCCCGCAGTATCCCGCCGGCATGGCGCTGCGTTTCGCGCGGGTCAAACGCTACCGCAAGGACAAGACCGCCGCCGAGGCCGACACGCTCGCGACGGTGCGGGCCCTGTTCGCCGGCCATCCGCCCGCCGACTGAAGCGCGATCACGAGTGTTCAGCGACGCTACCCAGCGCTGGTTCGACGACAATTTCCGCGCGCCCACGCCGGTGCAGGCGCGCGGCTGGCCGGGCATCGCCGACGGCAGGCACGCGCTGCTGGTCGCGCCGACCGGCAGCGGCAAGACGCTCGCGGCGTTCCTCGCCGCGATCGATCGACTGGGTGCCCGGCCGGCCGACGAGAAGGGCGGCGTGCGCGTGCTGTACGTGTCGCCGCTGAAAGCGCTGGTCTACGACATCGAGCGCAACCTGCGTGCGCCGCTGGTCGGCATCGGCCGGGTCGCCGAGCGCCTCGAGTTGCCGTTCCGCGCCGCGGGCGTCGCGATCCGCACCGGCGACACGTCGCAGCGCGAGCGCCGCCAGCAGGCGAAGGATCCCTCGGAGATTCTCGTCACGACACCGGAGTCGCTGTACCTGCTGCTGGGTTCGCAGGCGGCGGAGAACCTGAAGAGCGTCGAGACCGTGATCGTCGACGAGATCCACGCGCTGGCGCCGACCAAGCGTGGCGCGCACCTCGCGCTGTCGCTCGAACGGCTGGCAGCCCTGGCCGAACGCGACCCGCAGCGCATCGGGCTGTCCGCGACGGTGCGGCCGCTCGACGCGGTCGCTCGCTACCTGGGCGGCGACCGCGAGGTCGACGTCGTCGACTGCTCCGCGAAACCCGCGCTCGACGTCGCCGTGCGCGTGCCGGTACCGGACATGCAGAACCCGCCGCAGCCGGACAACGAACCGAAACGGGGCGGTTCCATCCTGGGCGAGCTGTACACCCGCGAGGTCGGCACGCCGCCGCCGGAGCGCGGCATCTGGCCGTCGATCTATCCGGAGCTGTTAGCGGAGATCCGCGGGCACCGCTCGACGATCGTATTCGTCAACAGCCGCGGGCTCTGCGAGCGCCTCGCGCACAAGCTGAACGAACTGGCCGGCGAGCAGCTGGTGCGCGCGCACCACGGCAGCATCTCGCACGAGAAGCGCAGCGAGATCGAGGAAAGCCTGAAGTCCGGCGCGCTGCGCGGCATCGTCGCCACCAGCTCGCTCGAACTCGGCATCGACATGGGCGCGGTCGACCTCGTGCTGCTGGTCGAGTCGCCGGGCAGCGTCGCACGCGGCCTGCAGCGAGTGGGGCGCGCCGGGCACGGCGTCGGCGAAACCAGTCGCGGCCGCATCTATCCGAAGTACCGCGGCGACCTGCTCGAATCGGCCGTCGTCGCGCAGCGCATGCTCGCGGCCGAACTCGACGCGATCGCGGTACCCGAGAACGCACTCGACGTGCTGTCGCAGCAGGTCGTCGCGCTGTGCTGCGCGAGCCCGCGGACGGTGGACGAGATCGAGGCAATCGTGAAACGCGCCTGGTCGTATCGCCGCCTGTCGCGTGACGCGCTCGAGGGCGTGCTCGACATGCTGGCCGGCCGCTACCCGTCGACCGACTTCGCCGACCTGAAACCCCTGCTGTCCTGGGACCGGGCCAGCGACCGGCTGTCGCCGCGGCGCGGCGCGGCACTTGTAATGCGCATGAACGCCGGCACGATCCCCGACCGCGGCGCCTACGGCGTGCACCTCGGCGAGGACGGGCCGCGGGTCGGCGAACTCGACGAGGAGATGGTGTTCGAGACGCGCGCGGGCGACAACGTCACGCTCGGCGCCAGCACCTGGAAAGTCGAGCAGATCACGCGCGACCGCGTCGTCGTCAGCCCCGCGCCGGGCGAGCCCGGCCGGCTGCCGTTCTGGCGCGGCGACGGGCCCGGCCGGCCGATCGAACTCGGGCGCGCGATCGGCGCTTTCCTGCGCGGTCTCGGTCGCCACGGCGAGGACAGCGCGCGCGACTGGCTCGTCGACCATACGCCGCTCGACGCGCTCGCCGCGCGCAACCTGGCTGCCTACGTCGCCGAGCAGCAGCGCGAGACCGGCACGCTGCCGAGCGACCGCGCGATCACGATCGAACGCTTCCGCGACGAGCTGGGCGACTGGCGCGTCTGCATCCTGACGCCGTTCGGCGCGCGCGTGCATGCCCCGTGGGCGATGGCGCTGCAGAGGACGCTCGCCGAGCTCGGCGGCTTCGAAATCCAGGTGATGTATACCGACGACGGCATCGTGCTGCGCTTCGCCGACGTCGAGGAACTGCCCGCGCTCGACGCGCTGCTGCCGGACCCCGACGAAGTCGAGGAGCTGATCACCGACCAGCTCGCCGGCACCTCGCTGTTCGCCGGCCTGTTTCGCGAGAACGCGGTGCGCTCGCTCCTGCTCCGGCGGCGCCGGCCGGGACAGCGCGCACCGCTGTGGGCGCAGCGCCTGAAGGCGCAGAACCTGCTCGCGACCGTGCGCCGCTACCCGTCGTTTCCGGTCGTCATCGAGACCTACCGCCAGGCGCTCGGCGACGTGTTCGACCTGCCGGGGCTGAAGCAGCTGCTGGCGGACGTGCGCAGCCGCCGGATCGCGGTCGACGAGGTCGAGACGCGCCGCGCGTCGCCATTCGCGAAGTCGCTCGTGTTCGCCTACGTCGCCGCCTATTTGTACGAGCAGGACGCGCCGCTCGCCGAGCGCAAGGCGCAGGCGCTGACGCTCGACCGCGGGCTGCTCGCGGAGCTGCTCGGCCAGGCAGAGCTGCGCGAACTGATCGACGCCGACGTGCTGGCGGAACTCGAGGAGGAACTGTCTTACCTCGCGGAGGGTCGCCGCGCGCGCGACGCGGACGAGCTGCACGACCTGCTGCGCCGGCTCGGCGATCTCGGCGCGGAGGAGCTCGCGGCACGCTCCGCCACGGACACGGCGGCCGGCCTCGCGGCACTCGAAGCGGAGCGGCGGGCGGCCGTGGTCAGCATCGCCGGCGAACGCCGCTACATCGCCGCCGAGGACAGCGGCCTGTACCGCGACGCGCTCGGCGTCGCGACGCCGTCCGGCGTGCCGGACAGCTTTCTCGCGCCGGTAGAGGAGCCGCTGGAGCAGCTCCTGCGTCGCTACGCCCGGCACCGCGGGCCGTTCCTGGCGCGCGACGTCGCGGTTCGCTACGGCCTGCGCGCCGCGCAGGTCGAACCGCTGCTGCGGCTGCTGGAGGCGCGCGGGCTGCTGGTCAACGGCGAGATCCGTCCCGGCGGCGTCGAGCCGGAGTGGTGCGACGCCGAGGTGCTGAGGCGGCTCAAGCGACGCAATCTCGCGAAGCTGCGCGACGAGGTCGCGGCCGTCGACACGCCGACGCTCGCGCTGTTCCTGCCACAGTGGCACGGCATCGGCAGCGCGCGCGGCGGCCAGGAGCGACTGCGCGAGGTCATCGGCCAGCTGCAGGGGCTGGCCCTGCCGTGGTCGCTGTGGTCGACCGCGGTACTGCCGGCACGGGTGTCGGGCTTCCGGCTCGACCTGCTCGACGTGCTCGCGGCGAGCGGCGCCGTCGTCTGGGTCGGGCGCGGCGGTGGTGGCGCGCGCGACGGACGCATCGCCCTCTACCTGCGCGAGCAGGTCCCCGAACTGCTCGAGGCACCCGGCGATCACGACGGCGACGACGAACTGGAACGGGCGATTCTCGACCTGCTCGGCCGGCGCGGGGCCTCGTTTCTCGTCGAGGTCGGCAACGAGCTGCGCGCTAACGGCGTCGGGCACACGGCCGCGGAGCTGCGCGATGCGCTGTGGCGCCTCTGCTGGGCGGGACAGGTCACGAACGACACGTTCGGACCGTTGCGTGACCTGGCGCGACGCACGCCTCGTCGCGGCCGGCGGCGCGGCGTCGGCGCGCTCGCGGGCGGCCGCTGGTCACGGGTGGCCGACCTCGTCCGCGCCCTCGAC
>CALALV010000074.1 GCA_937925605.1 uncultured Woeseia sp. | reverse complement strand
CGCGCCGGCGGGCCCGCGCTACCCGATGCCGGAAGCGGACGGCGGCGCGCGGCCCGAGCTGCGTCCGCTGCCGGCGCTCGCCGACAGCGACGAGTACCTGCGTCTCGACCTCGAGCAGCTGTTCGGGACGGAGACGGCCGGCCTGCTGCTGAGCGAGGCGCTGATCGAGCGCATCGTCGCGACGATCGACAACCTGCCGCGCCAGCGCGTTGCCGAGCGCGTGCGCCCGGTGGAGCCGCTGTCGAGCCCGTTCGCGGCGGCCGGCCAGGACGGCAGCGGCGAGTATGGCCTCGGTGCCGACAACTACCGCCGTTACGATGCGCTCGTCGAAGCCTTCGTCTCGGCCGACCTCGAGCGCATCGTAGACCTGTACCGGCGCTACTACCCGCTGTTCCAGGATGCCTACGTCAATCTCGGCTACCCGGATGCCTACTTCAACGACCGACTCGTCGAGGTGCTGGACCACCTGCTCGCGACCCCCGCGCCGGCGGAGCCGCTGGTCCTGGTCAGGCCGCACGTGCTGTACCAGTACGCCGACCCGGAGCTCGAAGCGCTGTCCGGCGGTCAGAAGCTTCTGCTCCGGATCGGGCCGGCACACCGCGAGCGCGTGCTCGCGAAACTCGCGGAACTGCGCTCGCGCGTAGCGGGCGCCGCACCCTGAGTCGCGCGGCAATTGCGCCGGCGGCGGCGTTCGGGATAGTTTGAGCCCGGACCCGGCGCGCCGGGCCCGCCAATACTACCGGGGGAACAACATGCAGAAGATCCTGTGCGCCGCGCTCGCGGCCGGCGCCACGGCCGTCGCCAGCGCGGATGCGCTGCTTGGCTTCGACGACTCGGCGAGCGACGCGCAGCGCGAACTCGAGGCCCGCTACGACGAACTGCTGGATGCCGAACGCCAGGCCGGCTGGCTCGAGCGCCTGTCCGCGCGACCGCACCACGTGGGCTCGGAGGCCGGCCGGGAGAACGTCGAGTTCATCGCCTCGCTGTTCGAGTCCTGGGGCTACGACGTCGAGATCGCCGAGTACGAGATCCTGCTGCCGGTGCCGCTCGCCCGCGAGCTCGAACTCGTCGAGCCCGCGCCGTACACGGCGACGCTCGAGGAAGACGCGCTGGCGGAAGACCCGGCCACGGCGGAGCGGACGGAGCTGCTGCCGCCCTACAACGCGTTCTCGATCGACGGCGAGGTCGAGGGCGAGCTGGTGTTCGTCAACTACGGCATCCCGGAAGACTACGAGCTGCTCGAGCGCTACGGCGTCAGCCTCGAGGGCAAGATCGCGATCGCGAAATACGGCCGTTCCTGGCGCGGCATCAAGCCGAAGCTGGCAGCCGAGCACGGCGCCATCGGCACGATCATCTACTCCGACCCGGCCGACGACGGCTACGCGCAGGGCGACGCCTACCCGGCCGGCCCGTACAAGCACGAAAGCGGCGTGCAGCGCGGCTCCGTCATGGACATGCCCACCTACCCGGGCGACGTGCTGACGCCCGGGCGGCCCGCGCTGCCGGGGGCCGAGCGCCTGGCCCGCGCCGAGGCGCCGACGCTGACGAAGATCCCGGTGCTGCCGATCTCGCAGCGCGACGCGCTGCCGCTGCTGGCGGCGCTGGGCGGGCCGACCGTGCCGCCCGAATGGCGGGGCGCGCTGCCGCTGACCTATCACCTGGGCCCGGGCCCGGCACGCGTGCGCCTGAAACTCGCTTTCGACTGGCGCACGGTCACCGCGATGAACGTCATCGCGCGCCTGCCCGGCGAACGTTACCCGGACCAGTGGGTCATCCGCGGCAATCATCATGACGGCTGGAACCACGGCGCCGCCGACCCGAATTCCGGCCTGGTCGCACTGCTGGACGAGGCGCGCGCGGTGGCCATGCTGGCCGCGGACGGTCGCCCGCCGGCGCGTACCGTGATCTACGCGGCCTGGGACGCCGAAGAACCGGGGCTGATCGGTTCCACGGAGTGGGCAGAGCACTACGCGGACGAGCTGCGCACGCACGCGGTCGCCTACCTGAACACCGACGGCAACAGCCGTGGTTTCGTCCGCATCGGCGGCAGCCACACGCTCGAGGCCTTCTTCAACGAGGTCGCCGCGGACGTCCGGGACCCGCAGACCGGCGTGTCGGTGCTCGAGCGCCGCCTCGCGCGCGAGGCGATCGCGGCGGACGGCGCGGGCGAGGCGCCGGACAGGCTGCGCCTCGACCCGCTGGGTTCGGGCTCGGACTACACGCCGTTCCTGCAGCACCTCGGCATCGCGTCGGCCAACCTGTCTTTCAGCGGCGAGGGCGACGGCGGCAGCTACCATACGCTGTACGACACCTACCGCCACTACACGACCTGGCGGGACCCGGGACTCGCCTACGGCGAGGCGCTGTCACGGCTGGCCGGCCGCGCGACGCTGCGGCTCGCGAACGCGCCGCTGCTGCCGTTCGAGTTCGACGGTCTCGCCGACAACGTCGCGACCTACGTCGAGGAACTGGAGACGCTCGCCGCGTCGATGCGCGAGCAGACCGAGACCCGCAATCGACAGCTGGCCGAGGGACTTTACGAGCTGGCGCTGGACCCGCGCGACGCGCTGGGGCCGCCGCCGGGCGAGCCCGAGGTGCCGCACTTCAACCTCGCGCCGCTGAAAAACGCCGTGGAGCGGCTCGCGGATGCGGCGGCGGCCTACGCCCGCGCGCTGGAGCAGGGTGCCGAGGGCTCGCGAACGATCAACGAGTTGCTGTACACCAGCGAGCGGCTGCTGACCCGCGACTCGGGTCTCGACGGCCGGCCCTGGTACCGCCACCACGTCTACGCGCCCGGGTTCTACACGGGCTACGGCGTCAAGACCCTGCCGGGCGTGCGCGAGGCCATCGAGCAGCGCAGCTACGCGGACGTCGCCCCGCAGGCGGAGATCGCTGCGGGCGTGCTCGAGCGCATTGCCGAGCGCATCGAGAGCCTGGCGGCCATGCTCGAAAACTGAGGTTCCCGGCGCGGTTCAGCCCCGATTCATGCCGGGGACGGTGTAATGGGCCCGTACTCGCACACGATGGAGAGGGGTACGGCTCATGAACAGCGTATTCAATTTGACCGGAAAGCTGCTGCCGGCGTTGCTGGCGGCAGGCGTCCTCGGCATCCCGGCAGCGGAAGCCGGCGAGACCGGGACGCGCGTCGCCACGACGCGCGAGATTCCAGCCGGCGGCCGTGACGGCCAGCGCGGGGAGGCCGTACAGCACGTCCACGCGGCGCTGGTGTCGGCGGGCACGCGCGAGCCGCGCGGCAGCGCGGCGACAGGCGACGGTGCCGCGGCCACCAGCAAGGCCGGCAACGACGTCTGGTTTTACGCCGCGGACGTCGTGCTGTTCAACGACGACGACAACGACGGCTATTACTGGGGCATCGACCTGCTGTTCGACGCCGACAGCTACTACGACGCGATCGACGTGTACGCCGTGGGCTTCCTGAGCTACGAGGGCGGTCCGTGGAACGAGTACGTCGTCACGGGCGACTTCACGATCAACGGTGCGACCAGCGACGACGAGTACGTGATCGTTACCGAACTCGAGTCCGGCTACCCGACCGGCGACTACGACCTGCTGATTGAGCTCTACGATGCGGTCGACGGCAGTTTCCTGGCCGAGTTCGGCCCGGCCGATACCTCGGAACTCGCGTTCCTGCCGCTCGAGGACTTCCAGCGCGACGCGCCGCCGGACACCGTGGTCGTGGTCGGCCACTCGCACGGCGGCGGTGCGGCCTTCTGGCTGCTGCCGCTCGCTATCCTGCCGCTGCGCCGCGCGCTTTCGCGCTGCCGGCGCGGGCTGTTCGCTTGACCTTGCGCCACCAGCGGGCGAGCGTGTCGAAGTAGGCATAGAACGCGGGCACGACGAGCAGCGAGACCACGGTCGAGAAAGCGAGGCCGCCGATGATCGCCCGCGCCATCGGGTAGTAGGGCGGGCCATCGCCGCCGATCTGCGTGCTGCCGATCGCGAGCGGCGCCAGCCCGAGGATCGTCGTCGCGACGGTCATCAGGATCGGCCGCAGCCGGTCCCGTCCGCCCTCGACGATCGCCTCGTTGCGCGACATGCCCTCGCCACGCAGGTTGTTGATGTGATCGACGAGCACGATGCCGTTGTTCACGACCACGCCGATCAGGATCATGATGCCGATCGAGGCCATGAACGAGAAGGTCGTGCCGGTGGCCGCAAAGAACAGGAAGACACCGAGCACCGAGAACGCGATCGAACCCAGGATGATCGCGAACGGGAACAGCAGCGATTCGAACAGCGCGGCCATCACGAGGAAAATGCAGGCGATACCCAGCGCGATGTTGACGGCCATCATCTGCTGGGTCTCGTCATTGCGCTCGAAGCCACGGCCGAATTTCCAGCGATAGCCGGGCGGCAGGGCGAACTCGTTCATCAGCTTCTCGACCTCGGGCCGCACGCTGTCGAGCGAGAAGTCCTCCTCGAGGTTGGCTGACAGGGTCACCGAGGTCTGCCGGTCGGTGCGCCGGATCGTTTCCGGCGAACGGCCGACGCGGAAAGTCGCCACCGTGCCGAGACGCACGCGGCGGCCGTCGGCGGTGAACAGCGGCAGCTCGCCGAGCTGGTCGATCGACTGCTTGTCATTCTCGCGGAAGGCGACGCGCACGCCGATCTCGCCGTTCTCGTCGCGGAACTCGCGCAGATTCTGGCCGCGCATTGCGACCGAGACGGAGTTGGCCACGTCCTGTGTCGTCAGCCCGATTGCCGCGGCGCGATCGCGGTCGACCCGCACCTGCACCTCGCGCTCGCCGGCCTGCGCGTCCGAGCGAATGTCCGTCAGGCCGGGGACCGTGCGCAGGATACGCATGACGTCCAGGCCGAGTTCGTTCAGCCGCGAAGTCGAGTCGCCCGTAATCTGCAGGCTGAAGCCTTCACCGCCGCCCTGCTGGTCGAACGAGAAGCTCGGCTTGCCGATTGCGAGGATCGGCAGGTCGGCCTCGATGCGTTCGATCACTTCGGTCGTCGTCAGCGTTGCCTCGTCCTCGTCGGTGAGCAGCAAGGTCGATGACGCGGATCCCTTGTCGAAGTAGCTGTAGACCGAGCGGATGTTGAACTCCTCGCGGTTCTCGAACAGGTACTGCTCGATCCGGTCGACCGCGGCCTCGACGCGCTCCAGCGGATGCTGGCCCTCGATGTGGTACGGCATGAACAGGCGCCGGCCGACGTCCTGCGGGAACGCGTCGAACTTGACCAGCTGCAGCACCAGCGGCAGGACGCCGACGGCGCAAATCCCGATGACCCCGGCAAACGTGTACCACGGGTGCCGCAGGATCCAGCCGAGACTCTTCACGTAACGGCCGGTCAGCGCCTGCATGAGGCGCCCGCCGTTGGCGCTTGCCGGGACCGCGATGCGCGCCGCGAGCATCGGCACCAGCGTCTGGGCTATCAGCAGCGAGGCGACCAGCGCGACGATGATCGTGACCGCGACGTGGGTGAGGAACACCGTGATGTCTGTCTTGGTGCCGAACATGATCGGCAGGAACACGATGATCGTGGTCGCCGTGCCGGCGATCACTGCGATCCCGACCTCGCGCACGCCCGCGAGGGTCGCCTTGACCGGTTCGTCGGGATTCTGCGCACGGTAGCGAAAGATACTCTCGGTCACCACGACGGCGTTGTCGACCAGCATTCCGACCGCGAGCATCAGGCCCATCATCGACAGGATGTTCAGCGAAATATCGGCGAAGTACATCGCGCCGAGCGTGATCATCAGCGAGAACGGCACCGAGGCCGTGACGATCAGCGTCGTCGTAAGCTGGCGCAGGAACAGGTACAGCACGGCGATGGCGAGCAGCGCGCCTATCAGGCCGGCGTTCAGCAGGTCGGCGAGCGATTCGCGGACGCTTTCGCCCTGGTTGTCGAGGTCGAATATGTTGATGCCCTGCATCTGTGGCAGTTCGCCGATGCGCCGGACCTCCTCCATGACGGCATCGGTGACCTCGACCATGTTCGCGCCGGTCGCCTTGCTCACGGCCACGCCGATCGCGTAGGTGCCGTCGAGGTGTCTGCCGTATTCGCGTTCCGGGCTGCGCATGCTGACGTCGGCGATGTCGCGCAGGCGCAGCGTGCCGTTGTCGATGACGAGGTCGGCAATCTGTTCGACCGACTTGAATTCGCCGCGCGGCCGCACGGCGAAGCGCTGCGTACCATCGGTGATGCGGCCGGCGCTGACTGCGAAGTTGCTCTGCTCGAGCCGCTGCTGCAGCAGGCCGAGGTCGACGCTGTGCGCCGCCAGTCGGTCGGCCCGCAACAGGATGCGGACTTCGCGCGGCTCGACGCCGTGCAATTCGACTTTCGAGACGCCCGCAACCCGCTCGATGCGGCGCTTCAGGATCCGGTCGAGCATGTCGTAGCTGTCGGACAGGTCGCGGTCGCTCGAGATGCGTAGCTGCAGCACCGGCTGGTCGCCGAGCGAGCCGGTGAAGATGAAGATCCGGCGGATGTCGGGCGGCAGCTGGCCGCGGATGCCGTCCACCTTGGCGCGCGCCTCGATGCCCTTGGCGCCCATGCTCTGGTCCCAGCCGAACTGCAGGAAGATCTGCGCCTGGCTGTCGGTCGAAGTCGAATGCATGCGCTCCACGCCGGACAGCGTCGCGAGCGCCTCCTCGACCGGGCGGGTGATCAGGCGCTCGACTTCCTCGGGCGTCGAGCCCTCGTAGGGTATCTGGATGAAGATGCCCGGGAACTCGATGTCAGGGAATTTCTCCAGCGGCAGGAGCCGCGATGCGATCAGCCCGGTCAGCGCGAGCGCCACGAACACGACGACGGTCGTGACCGGGCGTCGAATGGCGAATTCCGTGTGGCGCATGGCCTCAGCCCCGGCCTACGGCCGCCGCCGGCTCACCGGCCGCGGCCGGCCAGCGCTTGCGGTCGAGCAGCGAATAGACGACCGGTATGACGACCAGCGTCAGCACGGTCGAGGTCAGCAGGCCACCGATCACGGTGATCGCCATCGGCGCGCGGATCTCGGCGCCTTCGCCGAAGCCGAGCGCCATCGGCAGCAGGCCGAGCGCGGTCGTCAGCGTCGTCATCAGGATCGGCCGCAGCCGCGCCCGGCCGGCCTCGCGGATCGCGTCGAAGCGCTCGCTGCCCTGTGCGCGCAGCTGGTTGATCAGGTCCACCAGTACGATGGCGTTGTTGACGACGATACCGGCGAGCATGATCAGGCCGATGAACGCGACCACGTTGATCGTAGTGCCGGTCAGGAACAGCGCGAGGATGGCGCCGACCAGCGCCAGCGGAATCGTGAACAGGATGACGAACGGGTGTACCAGCGACTCGAACTGCGAGGCCATGACGAGGTACACGAGGAACACCGCGAGCAGTAAGGCGAACTGCATCGAGCGGAACGACTCCTGCATTTCCTCGTTCTGCCCGGCGACAGCGGCGACGATGCCGGGCGGCATCGGGACCGCCAGCAGCAGGCGCTCGGCCTCGGCGACCGCCGTGCCCAGGTCGCCGTAGGCCAGGTTCGCGCTGACGATCGCGACGCGCTCCTGCCCGGCGCGGCGAATCTCGGCCGGGCCCAGTGCGATGCGGACGTCGGCCACCGCGTCGAGCGTGACCGGCCGCGGCGATGCGGGGTTGACGATCAGCTTGCGGATCTCCTCGACGCTGGCGTCGTCGTTGTCGACGCTGCGTACCAGCACGTCGATCTTCTTGTCGCGCCAGGTATAGCGGGTCGCGAGCTCCCCCCGGACGTTCGCCACCACCAGGTCGGCGATGTCGCGCACGGCGAGTCCCAGGCGCGCCGCGCGCTCCTGGTCGAACTCGATCTGCACTTCCGGGTTGCCCTGTTCGAAGGTCGTGCGAACGTCCGTGTAGCGCGGCGAGGAGGACAACGCGGCCACTACGCGCTGGCTGGTGTCTTCGAGCTGGTCCAGATCGAATCCCGCGATCTCGATCTGCAGCGGGCTCGCGAAACTCACCAGCGCCGGTCGACTGAACTCGAACTGCGTGCCGGGGAGACGCGACACCGCGCGCCGCAGTTCGGCCATGACCTGCTCCTCGGCGGCGCGATCGGCGCCGGGCTCGAGCGTGACGGCGAGCGTGCCGGTGTGTTCGCCGGCGTCGACCGGGTTCGCGTCCAGCCGGTTGCCGGTGCCGGCGACCGAGTAGGTCGTCGCCACCGCGTCGAGCTGCGCGGCCGCGACCTGGGCGGCGCGCACCGCGCGATCGGTCTCGGCGAGCGGGGTGCCCGGGGCGAGGCGCAGTTGCAGGTTGAACTCGCCCTGCGACAGCTGCGGGATCAGTTCGGTTCCGAGCCGCGGGATCAGGGCCAGCGTGCCGGCGAACATACCGAACGCGATCAACAGCACCGCGGCGCGGTGGCGCAGGGACCAGTCGAGCGTCGGGCCGTAGGCGCGCGCGCAGGCGCGATGGAGGCGTTCCAGCAGGTAGGCCGGCAGCCACAGCAGGCCGCGGCCGACGTAGCCGATCAGCCGCGCGACGAAGCCGCCGCCGCGCAGCACGAGCGCGACGCCGCGGGTGAAGCCCGTCGGCGGTGCGTCGTCGTCGTCGCCGGCATAGCGGCGCGATGGCGAGAGCGCGGCAAGCATCGGGATCAACGTCAGCGCGACCAGCAGAGAGAACAGCAGCGCGAAGGTCACGGTCAGCGCCTGGTCGCGGAACAGCTGGCCCGCGATGCCGCTGACGAACACCATCGGGAAAAACACGGCGACCGTGGTCAGCGTGGACGCGACCACGGCGCCGGCGACCTCGGTGGTGCCGGTCTGTGCCGCTTCCTCGAGCGCCTGGCCCTGCTCGCGCTTGCGCACCACGTTCTCGAGGACGACGATCGCGTTGTCGACCAGCATGCCGACGGCGAGCGCGATGCCGCCGAGCGACATGATGTTCAGCGACACGCCGTTACCGTACATCAGCAGGAAGGTGCCGATCACCGAGACGGGGATGGCCACCGCGATGATGGCCGTCGCGCGCGCGTCGCGCAGGAAACCGTACAGCACGATGATTGCGAGCACGCCGCCCCACAGCGCCGCGGAGGTTACCTGGTCGATCGCGTTCGATATGAAACCCGACTGGTCGTAAACCAGCTTGAGCTCGAGGTCGTCCGGCAGCGTCTCGCGCAGCGATTCGAGGCGTGCGGCAATGCGGCGCGCTACCTGCACCGTGTTCGCGTCGCCTTCCTTGTAGACGGCGAGTTCGACCGACTCGCGTCCGTCGATGCGCGTGATGGCCTCGCGTTCCTTGTAGCCGCGATTCACGGTCGCTACGTCGCGCAGGTACACGGGCGTGCCGTCCACCGTCGCGATGATCGCATCCGCGAATTCGTCGACCGTCTGGAATTCGTTGATCGTGCGCACCAGGAAGCGCTGCGTGCCTTCCTCGAGCCGCCCGCCCGACAGATTGACGTTCTCGGCGCGAAGACGCGCGGCGATGTCGGCAATGCTGATGTTCAGTTGCGACAGCTTGCGCTGGTCGACCCGTACCTGGATCTCGTCCTCCAGGCCGCCGCTGACCTTGACCGCGGCCGTGCCCTCGACGGCCTCGAGGTCGTTCTTGATGCGATCCTCGGCCAGTCGTCGCAGCGCTTTCAGCGTTTCCTCGTCGCCCCCGGCCGGCGCTGCCACGCCCTCGTTCCTGAGCAGGCCGAGGCGCATGATCGGCTCGGAGGAGGGATCGAAACGCAGCAGCAGCGGGCGGCCGGCCTCGAGCGGCAGCTCGAGTATGTCGATCTTCTCGCGGACGTCGACGCCCGCGATGTTCATGTCCGTGCCCCAGACGAACTCCAGCGTCACGTCCGACTGGCCCGAGCGGGAAACGGACCGCACCTGGCGGACGTTGCGGATCACGCCGACCGCTTCCTCGACCGGCTTCGTCAGCAGGTTCTCGATCTCGACCGGGGCGGCGCCGGTCAGCTCGGTGCGCACCGTGATCGTCGGGTAGGCGATGTCCGGCAGCAGGTTGACGTTCAGGCGCGACAGCGAGACCAGTCCGAACAGCGCGATCGCGACCGTGAACATCGTCACGGTGACCCGCCGCCGGGTGGCGATTTCTATAAATCGACGCATACCGTCGGCCCCGTCAGCCTTCGTCTTCGCCGGCGTCGACCGGCGTCGCGGCGACCGCGTCGCCATCGGCGCCGTTGATCACCTCGACGCGCGTGCCGTCGCGCAGGCCGGTCTGGCCGACGACGACGACCTGCTCGTCGCCGCCGAGTCCCTCGGTGATCTCGACGAAGCCGTTCGCGACGAAGCCGGTCGTGACGCCGCGACGGCGGGCCACGGCCTCCTCGACGACGAAGACGCTGTCGGCGCCACCGTCGTCGACGATGGCGGCCCGCGGGACCTGCAGCGCGTCCGCGTGCATGTCCGAGACGACAGCGATACGGGCGAACATGCCTGGCTTCAGTCGGTCGCTGGCATCGTCGACCTCGATCGTGACCTTGAAAGTGCCGGTCTCCGGATCGACGACGGGGCTCACGCGCGCAATGACACCCTGGAAACGCTGCCCGGCCAGCGCATCGACCTCGAGAAACGCCGGCATGCCGTTCGCGACGCGTCGATATTCGCGTTCGGGCACGTGCAGGTAAGACACCAGCGGATCCAGGCTGGTGACACGGAACACCGGCGAATTCACGTCGATCGTGTTGCCGACCTTGACCATGCGCTCCGACACGACGCCGTCGATCGGCGCGCGGATCCGGGTGTAGTCGAGCTCGAGTTTCGCGAGGTTGTAGGACGCCTCCAGCGCTTCCATTTCGTACTGGATCTTGTCGAAGTCGCCGGCGCTCAGCAGCCCTTTCTCGCGCAGGTCCTGGTTGCGCTCGAAGTCGCGTCGCAGTTTCTGCAGGTTGGCCTCGGACTGTGCGAGTTCGAGCCGCAGCCGGTCGCCGTCGAGCGTCGCGAGTACCTGGCCCGCCTGCACCCGGTCGCCTTCCTCGGCGTGCAGCGCGCGGATCTCGCCCTGCACTTTGGCGACGACCGTCGCTTCGGCGAAGGCCTCGATCGGCGCCGTGCCCGCGTAGGTCGAGTAGATGTCGCCGCGCACGGGCGCCGCCACTTCGACCGGGATTGGCGCCGCTTCGTCCTGTTCCTGCTCGGGCTTTTCTGCTTGCTCGCCCGGCTTGCCGCAGGCGGCGAGCAGGCACGCGGCGGCCAGCGCGGCCGCCCCCCGGATGGCTGTCATGCTGTAAGGCTCCCTTGTGATTCGTCAGGTCCGCGCCGCCGGTCCGGCGCCTGCGTCCTGCGCCCGGACCCGCGTACCGTCGCGCACGCCGCCGGTGTCGCGGATGACCCTGTCCCCGGCGGCGACCCCGCGCGTTACCTGCACCAGGCCGCGGTCACGTGCGCCCAGGTCGACAGTGCGGCGCTCGGCGCGGCCATCGCGAACGAGGTAGACGACGTGCTCGCCGTCCTCCTCGATGATAGCGCCTGCCGGCAGCGCAAGCGCCTTTTCGTATTTCTCGTAGCGGACGTCGATGCGGGCCAGCATGCCCGGCGCAAAGCGCCCTTCGCGGTTGTCGATATAGCTCGTGACCCGGAAGGTGCCGGTATCGGTGTCGATGGTCGGACTCAGCCTGGCGACCGTCGCCTCCACCGCGGCCGGCCCGGCCGCATCCACCCGCGCCACTACGCTCTGACCCGCCCGGATACGGTGAAGTTCGGTCTGCGGTACGTGCAGTTCGGCGACCAGCCGCGACGTGTCGCTGATGCGGAAAGCGAGCCGGCGGGCCTCGAGATGCTCGCCGACGCTGATTTCGCGGGCCGAGACGACACCGGTAATCGGTGCGCGGATCTCCGTGTACGCGTGGTCGAGGCGCGCGATTTCCCAGGCGGCGGACAGGGCATCCACCTCGTACTGCAGGCTGTCGAACGCGGCGCGGCTGATCAGCCCGCGTTCGGCCAGCGTCAGCTGGCGCTGGTACTCGTTGCGCCGCTCGGCCAGCCGCGCCTGCGCGGCCAGCATTTCGAGCCGCAGGCGCTCGCCGTCGAGACGCGCAAGCAACTGGCCCTGGACCACGGGGTCGCCTTCCTCGACCAGGATCTCCACGACCTCGCCCGCGACCCGCGTACGGACACCGGCCTCGCCATCGGCGGCCAGCGTGGAGGTCGCGTGGTAGCTCGCGTACAGGTCGGTCACGGCGACGTCGACCGCGACGACCGGCAGGGGCGCGGGTTCCGGCTCGGCCACCGCGGTCCGGGCTTCGCCGACGCCGCAGCCCGCGAGGGCGGCGGCGAGAGTCATTATCGGGAGGGGGAGCAAGCGGCGCATGGCTGCCTCTGGTCTACTGGTGTTTTAGTGGAGTATAACACTAAAAAACGGCAACGCAACGGGCACGCGACCGCGCATCTCTGAGATGCGCGGCAGGCCGGAATGGATGCATTCCCGCCGGGCGGCGGGTGGCGGGGAGGGCAGGCTCTACAGGAAGAACTGGGCCAGGAACGGGCTCAGCATGCGGTCGTGCGGATCGATCCGGCGCCGGATCTTGCGAAAAAACTGCAGCCGCGCGCCGAGCGTGTCCTGGGCGTGGTCCGGAGTCAGGCAGCGCGACTGGTTGAACAACGGCTGCCCGCCCCAGTGTTCCGCGAACGCGGCGAAGTCCATCGCGAAGTCCTCCCAGCCGTGCTGCTGGGTCGACACGGCGCGCAGCGCCATCATCGGTTCGTCGAACAGCGGCGAGAGCAGCGCCGACGTGTCGCGGCTCAGGCGAAATCCCATCGCGGGCATGTCGCAACGGAAACCGCTCGACTCGTGAGTACTCACGCAGAAGTCGCGGTAGGCTCGCGCGACGACGCCGAAGTCGCTGGCCGGAAAAACCCAGGTCGAATAGTGCAGCCTGCGCGCACTGCCGGACGGCTGCAGCGCGGAGCTGCTGCCGCGCGTGACCAGCCGGTTGTTGACGAGGCCCTGGGTCAGGCGGCTGAGTTCGTCGACCAGCCGGTAACGCACGCCGGCCATCGGCACGAC
>CALALV010000073.1 GCA_937925605.1 uncultured Woeseia sp. | reverse complement strand
CGGCCGGTCTCGACGTGCAGCACTTTCACCGTGACGCGCTCCGGCATCGACCTGGGAAGCTGCAGAGCTTACATGATCGGCCCGCGCGCCCCGCGCCGCCCCCTCGCGCGCGGCGGCGACGGGCATACCCGGAAGGGCCGGGCCCGGCGACGCCCATGCGCTGAACATTGCTTCGGACGACGGCGGTCGGTTCCGGCGCGCAGCGTCCCGCGCGGCGTCCCGGTGCAGCAGGCGGCCGCGCGCGCTTCGTCGGCGGTCAGGCAGCCGGCAGCGGCGCGACGGGCAGCGACTCCGCGGTAACGACCCGGTCGCGCCCGGCGCGCTTGCCGGCGTACAGGCGGCGATCCGCGATGCTCACGAGTTCGTCGGCGCTGTCGGAATCCTTGCCGTAGGTAGCGAGACCCGCGGTGAAGGTCACGATGCCCGCGGGCAGCGGCAGTTCGGCCTGGTGGCACAGGTCCGAGAGCCTGGCGCGTACGCGGCGTGCAGCTTCGAGCGCACCTTGGGCCGTCGCGTCCGGCATGATCACGGCGAATTCTTCGCCGCCGTAGCGACAAGGGATGTCGGCGGCACGCAACGCCTGTTTCAGCGCGTCCGCGAGCAGCAGGATCACCCGGTCGCCGGCCTGGTGGCCGTAGCGGTCGTTGATCTGCTTGAAGTTGTCGAGGTCGAGCAGCATCACGTGCAGCGGGTGGCCCAGTCGCTCGGCGCGCCGGATCTCGCGCGGCAGGTTGTCATTGAAGAATCGGCGATTGAACAGGCCGGTCATCGGCTCCCGCATCAGCTCGTCCTTGAGCAGCTCGTAGCGTTGCCGGTAGGTCAGGATATGGAAGACGTCGCGCAGCCGATCCGCCTGGGCCGGCAGTGCCAGGTTGTGCACCGGGAACAGGCGCAGGTAGGCGGTGGCTATCAGCGCGTAGACCAGCGCGGTGCCAACCTTGCCGACCAGCCCGGCGCGCAGGATGTCCACGAGCGCCGGGTCGCCGTGAAAGTTGATCGACACGAACAACAGGGTGTCGAACACGACGACGACGCAGGTCGCGAGGCAGATGCGGCCGAACAGCGAACGCGGCAGCAAGCGGTAGAACAGCTCGTACAGCACGATGATCAACACGACGTCGGCGCACAGCAGCGTCGTGCCGATCAAGAGCGTCAGCAGGTTCGCCCCGAGGAACTGGTGCAGCTCCTGCCGCACCATCGCCGTCGATGCCGCGTCGAGGTGCAGGCTGACCAGCAGCGTCACTGCGGTCAGCGTCAGGTTGGCGGCCACGATGCCGACGATCAGCGAGCGAGCCTTGGCCGCGTCGTCGCGGATGTAGACGAGCAGCGTCATGACCAGGGTCGCGGTGAACAATACGCTGGAACCGGGACTGACCAGCATGCCAGGCCAGATCTCGACGTACAGCGTCGCCGCGAGCGTCGTCTGCAGGTGCTGGAAGGCACCGAGCGTCACGCACAGCGGTGCCATGCCGAAGCGGTTGCGCAGGCGGAAAAAGGTCAGCAACAGCGCCATGACCAGCAGCGCCTCCACCAGCAGCAGCCCGATCTGGAATGCGTATTCCGGGTTCATGCGCCAATGCTAGGGCGGCGGGCAGCGGCACGGCATGACCGGCGTCTCAATTATCCGCGCCGTAACAGTTTTTTACCCAGGGCCGCGTTGCCGCGTCGCCGCGGCCGGCGTCGACGCCGCGGGCACCAGCGGCTAGCATAGGCAGCCTTTTTGTGACCCCGGTCACGTTCCCGCCGAACCCGACGACCCGCGATGAGCGCCAAGGCCAGCACAGCCCATACGCCGATGATGCAGCAGTACCTGGGCATCAAGCGCGACTACCCGGACA
>CALALV010000072.1 GCA_937925605.1 uncultured Woeseia sp. | reverse complement strand
AACGGCCTCGAAATCAGGGTCGGCAGGTCGACGGCAGGTAGCGCGCGTCGATCGTGCCGGGCTGGTAGGGCGCGGTCACGCCGCCGCCGCTCATCGGTACGGCGCCCGCCGGGACGTTCGCGGTCCCGCAACGCCACATGAAGCTGCCGCCCGTGGCGGTGCTGCGGTAGGGCGTGATCGACAGCACCTCGCCGAAGATCGCCTGGTGCGCGTTGTTGCCGAAGGTGATGTCCAGGCGGCCGTTGACGATGTCGACGCCGCTGACGTAGCCGCCCGAGGTGTCCGCCGGGTTGGCCGTAAGGCCGGCCTCGACGCGGGTGGCTGGCGGCCGGCCGGTCTGGTGGAACGCGTCGATCAGCGGGACCTTCGCGTTCGCCGCAAAATTGATCGCCTCCGCCACCTGGGCGCGGACGATGTAAGTCTGGTAGGCGGAGACGGCCAGCGAGGCCAGGATGCCTATGATCGCGACCACGATCATCAGTTCGATGAGGGTAAAGCCGCGCTCGGTTTTCGGCGTCATGTCCATGGTTCCTCTCCCTGGTGCAGCGGGCAGTATAGTCCCGCGGGCGTCGGTATTTCGTGATCCGTCTCGCGTTCAGGACACAAAAGAAAAAGCCCCGGCAAGGCCGGGGCTTTTCCCTGACTACAAGGTGGGTAAGACCCTTGTAGCGCAGCGTGCTTAGCGGCAAGCCGCCGGCACGTGGTTGTCGGCGATCGTCGTGCTGTCGCAGACCCAGTTGACCGAACCGGCGGTCGTGTTCGGGGTCAGCGTGATCGAATCGCCAGAGATCAGCGCGTGAGCCTCGGCACCCGAGTAGGTGACCGTGATGACGCCGTTCGCACCGACCGCCACGTCGCTGACGTAGTCGCCGGCGATCGTGTTGGAAGCCGGCAGGCCGGCCAGCGTGTTGGTGTTCGGCAGCGTGCCGCGGTCCTGGTAGTACTCGGTGACGGCAGCCTTGGCGGCACCCGACAGGCTCAGGCCCTCAGAGACCTGGGCACGGATCGTGTAGTCCTGGTAGGCCGGAATCGCGATGGCGGCCAGGATGCCGATGATGGCAACCACGATCATCAGCTCGATGAGCGTAAAACCCTGTTGGACTTTCTTCATTTCAATCTCCCTTGAAAAGCGTATGCGTCAGTGGTCGGAGGAACGGCGTTGTCGCCTGTGCCCGGATGCAAAGCAAGGCGCGTGCCAGATTCCGGGGGAAACATGAAAATAAATTAAAAATCAATAATTTATGGGGTTCTAGCCCTTGTGCCCCGGGGCCGCTGACGGGGCCTCGCGCCGACAGGATCTGTCGACATGTGACAAAAATTGTCAGCACCGGTCGCCGTTCGGCGACGCCGTCAGTCGATGCCGAGCTTCTTGATCCGGTAGCGCAACTGGCGGAACGACAGGCCGAGCAGCTTGGCCGCGGCCGTCTTGTTGTAGCGGGTCTTCTCGAGCGCGTCGACGATCGCCTGGCGCTCGACGTCCTCGATGTGGCCACCGAGATCGGCCGGCGCCGGCCCCGCGCGCTCGCTGCTTTCGCCGCCCGCTACCGGCTTGCGCACCTGCAGGTCGGCGGCGCTGATCCGGCCGTCCGTGCACAGCGTGACGGCCCGCTCCAGCATGTTTGCGAGCTCGCCCACGTGGCCCGGGAAGTCGTAGCGCAGCAACAGTTTGCGCGCGCGGTCGTCGAGGGCCTCGCTGGCGCTGCCAAGGCGCGCCAGGATATGGGCGGCCAGCAACAGGATGTCGTTGCCGCGCTCGCGCAGCGGCGGCACCCGGAGCTCGATGACGTTGATGCGGTAGAACAGGTCCTCGCGGAACTCGCCGGCCGCGACCATCGCCGCGAGATCGCGGTGGGTTGCGGACAGGAAGCGAACGTCGATTTTCTCCTCGCGTTCCGCGCCGACCGGGCGGACGCTCTGCTCCTGGATGACGCGCAACAGCTTGACCTGCATCGCGAGCGGCAGCTCGGCGATCTCGTCCAGGAACAGGGTGCCGCCGTCGGCGCTCTGCAGCAGGCCCGCCTTGTCACTGACGGCGCCGGTGAACGAACCCTTGCGGTGGCCGAAAAACTCGGACTCCATCAGCTCGGCCGGGATCGCGCCGCAGTTGACCGGCACGAAGGGCCCGTCGGCGCGCGCGCCCGAGTCGTGGATCAGCCGCGCGACCAGCTCCTTGCCGGTACCCGATTCGCCGCAGATGTGCACCGGCGCCTGGCTCCGCGCGACCCGCTCGACGAGGTCGCGCAGCTCCTGCATCGGCGCGGAATCGCCGGTGAGCCGGTGGCCGCCGTCTTCGCCGCGCTCGCCGAGCTTGATGGCGCTCCGGATCACGTTGCGCAGGTTGGTCAGGTCGAGGGGCTTCGAGATGAAATCGAAGGCGCCCGCCTTCAGCGCCTGCACGGCGGTTTCGACGTTGCCGTGCGCGGTGATCACGGCAACCGGCACGCCCGGCGCGTGCGTCTGCATCCACTCGACGAGCTCCAGCCCGTCCCCGTCCGGCAGGCGCATGTCGGTCAGGCAGAGGTCGAAATGCCGCTGCCCGAGCTGGCGGCGCGCGCCGGCAACGTCGCCGGCGACCGCGGTGTCGATGTCCATGCGATTGAGCGTCAGCGACAGCAGCTCGAGGATGTCGGGCTCATCATCTATGATCAGTGCCTTGGCCTTGCTCATGCGAGTTTCCTGGCTGCATCGTCAATGATCAGCGCGCTGGCCTTGCTCATGCGAATTTTCCGGCTACGTCATCGACGATCAGCACGCAGGCCTTGCTCATGATTTTTTCCCGGCTGCATTATTAATCATTGCTGCGCTGGCCCTGCTCATGCGCCGTTCCCGGCTGCATCTTCGACGATCACCGCGTTTGCCCTGTTCATGCGATTGTCCTGCTTGCATCGCCGGCGATCATCGCGTTCGACCTGTTCGTGCACGTTGCCCGCCCGCGGCGCCGACGCTCGTCGTGCCCGTGCCGGTCCGCCCGCTGGCCTAGCCGCCGGCGCCGATGCCCTGCCAACGGCCGCGCTCGGCGAACACGATGCGAAATATGCTGCCGCCTCCCTCGCGCGGCTGGTACAGCAGCGTCGCCTGGTTCAACTCGCAGAGTTCGCGCGAGATGTACAGGCCGAGCCCGGTCCCGCCCTGGCGGTCGGTGAAAAACGGCTCGAAGATCTTATCGGCGATCGACGGGTCGACACCGTGACCGCGGTCAAGGACTTCGATGTACGGCTGACCGCTGCGCTCGATGCGGCCCGAGCGCAGCTCGACCATGATGCCGCCCGTCTCGCTCGCGTACTTGACCGCGTTGTCGCAGAGGTTCCACAGGACCTGGCGCAGGTGCCCCGGGTCCATCTGCACGCTGAGGCCCGCTTCGCAGTCGCGCACGCTGACCTCGTTTTCCTGCAGCTCCAGCGTGCGCTCGTATTCGGCGGCGAAGTCGCGCAGCCAGGGCTCGAGTTCGAGCTCTTCGGCCTGCACCGATTCGCGGCGCGACAGTTGCAGCACGTTGTCGATGATCAGGCTGACCCGTTCCGCGTGCGAGCGGATGATCTCGGTCAGGCGCAGGTCCGCCTCCGTCAGCGCGTCGGACTCGGCGAGCAGCTGGCCGGCATGGCTCATCGCGCCGACCGGGTTGCGGATTTCGTGCGCGATGCTCGCGCTCAAGCGGCCGAGCGAGGCGAGCTTCGACTGCTGCACCCGCGCGTTGATCAGGCTCGTGTCCTCGAGGAACACGAGGACCGGCCCGCTGCGCTCCGAATCGCGGCCGAGCGGCGCGAGGTGAGCGGTGACCCGCACCGAGTGACTCGCGCTCGCGAGCGTCAGCTCGGTGTGCGCCGACAGCGCCGGGTCGCGGCGCCAGTCTTTCAGGTAGCGGTCGAGTTCGGGCGCCGCGGCGGCGAGGGCGAGCCCGCTGGCGCCCTCGAGACCGAGCAGCGCCTCCGCCGAGCCGTTGATCAGGCGGACCTGGTCGCGCTCGTCGACGACGACGATGCTCTCCCGCAGGTGCTGCACGATGTACTCGTTCAGCTCGGACAGGTTTGCGAGGTCGATGCCGCGCTGCCGCGCGAGGGCCTCGCTGGCCTGCAAGCGGCGCGCGAGCGGCCGCGCGGCGAGCGCAATCGCGAAGATGATCGCGCCGAGGACGCCGGCAGCCGAGTAGTTGCCGGGACTGCCGACCGCCTGCGCGAAGACCTGCTCGCCCAGCACGGCGAGCGTCGCGAGCGCCGGGAAGAAGCCCGGCACCTGCAGCGGCAGGAGCAGGGCGCTGGCGCCAACGTAGACGACCAGCAGGCCGCCGAGGCCGCTGGAGATACCGCCGCTCGCGTGCATCAGCAGGACGATCGCGACGATGTCGACGGTCACCTGGGTCAGGATCAGCGGGGCCGAGGGCAGCAGGCGCAGGCGGATCGCCAGCGCCGCGATGATCGACAGGACCAGGTAGCCGGCCGCGGTGGCGGCGAACAGGGCGGGGTAGGAGTCGCCGAAAAACCGCGGGTCGCCGCTGGCGAAGAACAGCACGAGCAGTGCGAGCGCCACGACCAGCCGGAAGAAATTGAGCGTACTGAGCGTCCGCCAGGTCAGCTCCGATTCCTCGGCCACGCGCCGCAGGTTGT
>CALALV010000071.1 GCA_937925605.1 uncultured Woeseia sp. | reverse complement strand
TTTGGACGCGCGCAGCGCGCCGCGCAGCGGTGGCCGCCAGGGATGGCGGCCATCAATCCCCTCGCACCACCCCCCGGCAATAGTGGTGCCAAATTCACCACCGCACTAAAGATCAATCCGCACCGACCATGCTCGCCATTCCCGACAAGTCAGGCGGATTGGGGTTCGACAAATCGGCAGGACTGCCGATTTGGACGCGCGCAGCGCGCCGCGCAGCGGTGGCCGCCAGGGATGGCGGCCATCAATCCCCTCGCACCACCCCCCGGCAATAGTGGTGCCAAATTCACCACCGCACTAAAGATCAATCCGCACCGACCATGCTCGCCATTCCCGACAAGTCAGGCGGATTGGGGTTCGACAAATCGGCAGGACTGCCGATTTGGACGCGCGCAGCGCGCCGCGCAGCGGTGGCCGCCAGGGATGGCGGCCATCAATCTCCAACACGGTGATCCGGCAACGGCGGCAAAAAACCGCCACGCTGTCTGTCAGGAAACGACGCGCCCCACCCTGATCCCGCCAACTTGACACCATCATTACGTGACCGGGTTCACGCCCGGCATTGCCTACGCCGTCGCGCTGCACGTCCCCTGCGCTCTCCATTGCGGTTTACTACACACAACCAGAAAGGAGTTACCGCATGAAGCCCAGGAGATTGGCCAGGACGGCTTGCCTTATCGTTGCCCTCGCGGGCTACGGCGTGCTCGGTGTCGGCGACGGCGAACAGCGCAGCTCCTTTCTCCTGCAGGGCCCGTCACTCGCCTACGCGACGCAGGCTGCGCGGGCAATCGGCGCGGAGATTACCCACGAACTCGGCATCATCGACGCCGTCGGCGCACGGCTGAGCGCCACGCAGGCAGCCGAACTGACCCGCGACGGCGTCTTGCGACTCACCGCAGAGCGGCGCGCCACGCTCGCCGGCAGCGCATTCGCTCCCGAAACCCATTACCCGTCGCAGGTCGGTGCGAGCCTGCTGCACCAGCGCGGCATTACCGGCAAGGGCATAACCGTCGCCGTGCTCGACTCAGGTCACTACAAACGTACCGGCCTCGACAAGACGCCCGACGATCGCCCGCGCACGCTGGCGCTCTACGATGCGATCGCGGACATCGAGCAGGTCGGCGCCAGCAAGGCAACGGACGCGGCCGGCCACGGTACCCACGTGACCAGCATCATCCTGAACTCCGAAGTGGATGCGGCGGGCCGCTACAACGGGGTCGCTCCGGCCGCGAACCTCGTCTCGGTCAAGGCCTTCGACGGCGACGGCACGGGTACCTACCTCGACGTCATCCGCGGGCTCGACTGGGTCGTCGCCAATCGTGACACCTACGGCATTCGCGTGCTGAACCTGTCCTTCAGCGCGCCCGCCCGTTCGCACTACTGGGACGACCCGATCAACCAGGCCGTCATGCGCGCATGGCAGGCCGGCATCGTCGTCGTCGCTTCGGCGGGCAACACCGGCCCGGACGCGATGACCATCGGCGTTCCCGGCAACAACCCGTACGTCATTACCGTCGGTGCAATGTCGGACAACTACACGCCGCAGGATCCGAGCGACGATCGCATCGCCTCGTTCTCCTCCACCGGGCCGACCGTGGAGGGCTTCGTGAAGCCGGATGTCGTCGCGCCCGGCGGACACGTCGTCGGCGTCATGGATTACAAGCAGCACCGAATTGCCGTCAAGCACCCGCAGTTCCAGTTCGACAACGGCGATCCGAAACTCAAGTACTTCGAAATGTCCGGGACATCCCAGGCCGCGGCCGTAGTCTCGGGGAGTGCCGCGCTGTTGCTCGATGCACAGCCGTCGCTGACACCGGACCAGGTCAAGTGCAAACTCATGAGCACGGCGAAGCCGTCCGTCGACGCAGACGGGCGCCTGGCATGGAGCGTTTTTCAACAGGGAGCCGGCCTGGTCAACGTGCACGACGCGGTCGACGGCGGCTTGCACGACTGCGCCAATCGCGGGCTGGATATTGCCGCCGACCTAGAAGGCCGGGCGCATTTCGGAGGCCGCGCCAACGTCGACGAAAACGGCAACTACTACATCGAAGGCCTGGATGGCTATCTGTGGGCCGACGGTTATCTCTGGGCGGACGGCTACCTCTGGGCCGATGGCTACCTCTGGGCCGATGGATTTCTGTGGGCGGATGGCTATCTCTGGTCCGACGGCTACCTGTGGTCCGACGGCTACCTGTGGGCCGACGGCTATCTCTGGAGCGACACCCACTCCGGTACGGCCAGCATCAACCACTGGGTAAATCCGGAGTAACGCCGGCAGCGCGATGCCGCGCATATAGCGATCTGGACTAAGCGGCGAGTATCGCGCAGCCAGCCGGCAGCGAGCCCCTGGGCATCCCGCACCGGCGCCGCATCCGGGCTTGCAGCGCGCACGAGATCGACCGGCGCCTCAGGTCACCGACCCCTGCGCGAATTGCGCCGGCTGCGCCGCGGGGTACACTCGACGAGCACATGTCGATGGAGCGGACGGTGACTCACAGCTTTTTCCTGCGCTCGCTGCTCCTTGTCGCCGCCTGGATGCCGTTCTGCTCCGTGCTGGCCGAGTGCGATCTGATTTCGCACCCCGCGATAGACGGCCGCCCCGGCCAGCCGGCGATCGCCGGGAACGTCGCCTACGTTGGCAGCAGCACGGGCACGCTGGCGGCCATCGATCTCGGTACCGGAAACATCCTGTGGCAGGCCAACGCAGACGGCCCCGTCTTTCACGCCCCCGCGGTGACCGAAGCTCTCGTGCTTTATGGCAGCCAGGACGGCAAACTCCGCGCCGTCGACCGCGCTACCGGCGAGCTGCGCTGGTCCTTCGCCGCCGGAGACGTCGACTGGGAAGTCCGCGACATCTTCATCAACGGCACGCCGAATATCGTCGACGGCGTCGCCTACTTCTCGAGCGAGGACTGGAACGTCTACGCCGTCGACGTCGGCACGGGCGAAGAGGTCTGGCGGCACACGCTCGGCGAGGAACCGCAGGCCTGGCACCTACCGATCGTCGGGCGCGTCGCCTATATCGGCGCCTGGGACGGGCACCTCTATGCCATCGACATCGACTCCGGCGAACGCGCCTGGGTCTCGCAGACCGACGACCGCAAGCGCGCCGACCTCCCGGCGCAGGTACCGTTCGTCACGGCCGTGCCGATCGTCGACGACGACAGCGTGTACTTCCCGGACTGGGCAGGCAACCTGTTCGCCGTTGACCGTGCGACGGGCAAACAGCGCTGGCGCTACGACGCAAACGCGATCGACGGCCGGCACGTCGGCTCGCGCAGCTTCATCGCCGCACACGGCGACGTGATCTATTTCTCGACGGTCGAAGACCGGCATCTCGTCGGCGTCGATCGAGACAGCGGCCGCGAAGTCTGGCGGCAGCGCACCGATGGCGTCGCCTACG
The DNA here is from genome assembly GCA_937925605.1 of uncultured Woeseia sp. Taxonomy (GTDB): domain Bacteria; phylum Pseudomonadota; class Gammaproteobacteria; order Steroidobacterales; family Woeseiaceae; genus Woeseia. The sequence continues at coordinate 43,907 of CALALV010000071.1, read as the reverse complement.
GCCCAGGCGAAGTTGCCGAAGGCATCGGCATGTACCTGGAGCTCCTGGCCGCGGAAGGCGACGGCCCTCCGTCGATGATCATGCGCATCCTGGACCTCGGGTCGCGCCGCGTACGCTGGAGCGCGGACGACGTCGCCGGTCCGCCCGGGGCGAGCACCGGTACTCTTTATTACGTGGCGACGGACGGCAAGCTGCGCGCCCGTCTCATCGAGGACGGCAGCACCGCCTATCCCGGCTGCTGACCCGTCCCGCGATCAGCTCGACGAGCGCGCGCCGGCGCCGTCGACTATAGTCGGGCAGCCATGAAGGAAATCACGTTCAGGGTCAAAGGCTCCTCGAAAGAGCCCTACGAAGTCCTTTTCATAAGGGACGGCAACAGCCTCACCGCGATTTGCAACTGCCCGGCCGGCCAGTTCAGCAACGTCTGCAAGCATCGCCTTGCCATCCTCGACGGCAAGACGGCCGGCATTGTCAGCGACAACGCAAACGAGGTCGGCACGGTCGTCGGCTGGCTCGCCGGCACGGACGTCGAAGCCGCGCTGGCCGAGTTGCGGCAGCTCGAGGGGCAGGAAGATGCGGATGCGGCTGCGCTCAAGGACGCGCGGCGCAAGCTGGCGAGGGCCATGAACAGCTGAGCCAGGCTGCGCCGCGAGACGGGGCCGGCGGCCGACCGGCCCGGTGGCTCAGCTGAAGCGACCCGCTGCCGCGATTGGCTGTAAGCATCTGTAACCGTCGCCGCCAATCCGCGAATTCCACTTTACAGTAGGGTTTTTCGCGTCTACATTCCGCGCCGCTTTACCCGGTATACCCACCATGTCACGCCCCGTCCGCCCGCTCCCTGTCCTGCCGTCGCTCGTCCTGCTCGCCCTCGCCGCGCCCGCCGCGGCCGACTGGACGGAGCAGCTCGAGGTCATTGGCGGCGTGACCGTCGTCTACCAGCAGGAACTCGACACGAACGCCGACGACCTGAGCGCCTCCGGCGACCTGATGCTGGAGCTCGTGACCGACGGCGGCACCTGGTTCGCCTACCTCGAGGGCGCGACCGGCACCGACGCGGACAGCATTTTCAACGTCTATCCCGAGATCAACGGCGACGCCGGCTCGGTGCTGGACAGCGACGGTGGCAGCCACGTGCAGATCTCCGAGCTGCACTACCGCATGCGCCTCGGTGAGCAGGCCCAGCTCTGGATCGGCCAGATCGACCCGTCCGCGCAGCTCGATCGCAGCCGCATCGCGAACGACGAGAACACGCAGTTCCTCGGCGCGAGCTTCGTCAACAACCCGACGATCGCGTTTCCGGACTACACGCTCGGCCTGCTGTACCGGCTGAAGGCGGAAGGCCGCCGCCCGGAGTACACGGTGATCCTGTCCAGTTCCGACGGCATTGCCGACAATCCGAGTCGCTCCTACCGCGAACTGATCGACGTCACGGCAGCCGGCAAGGGCCTGTTCGCGGCGGCCGGCGCACGCTGGTACCTCGGTGACACCCGCATCGGCGCTGGCGCCTGGCTGCGCACGGATGAGCACCCGCACCTGGACGACCCGGACCGCGAGAGCAGGAACTACGGTGCCTACGCCGTCTACGGGCATGCCTTCGGCGCGCAAACGCTCAGCCTGCGCGCCGGCATCGCCAACGAGGACGTGTCGCCGGCGACGCGCTTCGCGAGCGTTGCCCTGGAACGCGTGTTCGACGCCGGCACGCTCGGTCTCGGCTACGCGCGCATCCTCGAGTCCAGCCGCGCGCGCACGCTCGCGAGCGGCGATACCAACCACGCCGAGGCCTGGTTCCGGCTGCCGCTGGGCATGCCGGGCCTGCACGGCACTCTGTCCATGCAGTATGTCGACAACCCGGGCTTCGACCGGTCGGGCGTCGTCGCCGAGGCGCACGCGCTGTTCGGCGGGCTGCGCCTCGACTACGCCTTCTGATTCTCACAGGAATGACCCGATGCACATGCGTATCGCACTGGCTGCAGGCCTGATCGCCTGCCTTGTTTCGCCCCTCGCACTCACCGCCGACGACGACAGCGCCGCCTGGGCAATCGTATCCGCCGCCGGTCGCTTCGACAGTGCCGGGGAAGCGTCGCCGTGGCGCTGGTCCGCCGCGTCCCAGTGGCGCGCCTTCGAGCGCGGCAGCGGCTCCGACCAGTACGTCCTGCGCGGCGGCGTCGGCTACGACTTCCGCCCGCGCATGTCCCTGTGGGCCGGCTACGACTACTTCTACACCGATCCCGACGGCGGCAGCGGCCGCTACGAGCATCGCTTCTGGCAGCAGTTCCTGTGGAGCGCGGCGCGCTGGGACTGGGGCTCGCTGTCGCTGCGCACGCGGCTCGAGGAACGCAACCTCGAAGACGCGAGCGACGCCGGCTTCCGGCTTCGCCAGCTCGTACAGCTCGCGGTGCCGCTGCCGGCCCGCGAGCTGACGCTGATCGCCTCCACCGAGCATTTCACGAACCTCGACGACACCGACTACGGCGCACGCGCCGGTTTCGACCAGCTCCGCAGCTATGCCGGCGTGCGCATGCCGGTTACGGAGCGAAGCTCGCTCGAAGCCGGTTATATGAACCAGTGGATCAACCGCAGCGGCAACCGCGACGCGGTGAACCACACGGCGATGCTGCACCTCAGGCTGAGCTTCTGACGCGCGAACCGTTCATTCGCTCCGCACTTTCGCCTGCACGGGCACGGCGAGCGTCGCGCGGATACTGACGGCGAGCGTCTCGCTCAGGCTCGAAGCGCCGAACCAGCTGATGTCGCTGCCGGCGCCGAGCGGCATGTAGCGCACGACCGCCGCGGTCACCGCGGCCCAGGAGGCGTCCACGACGAGCTTCGGGTCGCCGGCGAGCCAGGCGCTGCCCGCGCCGATCTCCGGGTAGCACTGCTCCAGGTGATGGCTCAGGCACACGTCGCCCGGGTTGCCGGGCATGCCGTCATTCCAGTCGACGTCGATGCCGAACGTCGCGAGCGTCGCGGCGTATGCGCCGCTGACCGTCGCGGCCGTGCTGCCGCAGCTGCGCACGACCTCGGGCGCCGGCGGCCGTCGATAGGTTTCTCTGAAGCCACTGCCCAGCGCGTCGCCGACGCCCAACGTCACGGCCTGCGCCAGCGTCTCGCAGCCGTCGCCTGCGCCCGCGGCTATTGCCGGTGCACCCGCGAGCAGCAGTACCGTGACCCACAGCGCCGGGCCCACCCGGCATCCGATCTTCTCTTTCATCGCAGCTCTCCCTGGCCCTGGCGGGCCTTGCTACACGTCGCGCCGCGGACCGCGGCGCCGGCATCCAGACTGCCGGCCGCGCGGGCGCAACGACAGCCGCGAATCCGCACGCAACGCCGGGATTCGCCGCGCGCGCCGCCGCGGACGTGCAACCGGCGCCGGTTTTGCGCGATGATGCGCGCTGGATCCGCCTGGGAACGCGTACCGCCGATGTCGTTCGCCCCGCCGACGAGGTTCACCGGATGAACGCGCCCGCGGCGCAGGTCGGCCCGGCCGCGCGGCTCGCGCGCCTGCTCGGCATCGAGTCGTCGGAACTGCTGCCCGTCGCGTGGTCCTTCGCCTACTTCTTCTGCCTGCTGGCCGCGTACTACATGCTGCGCCCCGTGCGCGAGGCGATGGCGATCGTCGGCGGCACGGCCAACATCCCCTGGCTGTTCACCGGCACGTTCGTCGTCATGCTGGTCATCGCGACGCCGGCCTTCGGCTGGGTCACCTCACGCTACCCGCGGCGCCGGTTCCTGCCGTGGGTCTACTACTTCTTCATCGTCAACATCGCGCTGTTCTACGCGGGTTTCCTGCTGCTCGCCGGCAGCGGCACCCCTGAGGTCTGGCTGAGCCGCGCGTTTTTCGTCTGGCTCAGCGTGTTCAACCTGTTCGTCGTCTCCGTTTTCTGGAGTTTCATGGCGGACATCTGGAACCGCGAGCAGGGCCGGCGGCTGTTCGGCGTGATCTCGGCCGGCGGCAGTACCGGCGCGCTGGCCGGCCCGCTGCTGACGAGCGTGCTGGTCGAGCCGCTGGGCGCGCACAACCTGCTGCCGCTGTCGGCGCTGCTGCTCGGCTTCGCGGTCGTCTGCGTGCTGCGCCTGCGGCGCTGGGCGAGCGGCCAGCAGGCGACGCCGGGCACGGCGCCCGTCGATCGCTCGCTGCCGATCGGCGGCAAGGCGCTGGCCGGTATCAAGCTGGTCGCCACGACGCCCTACCTCGCGTCGATCGCGGCCGCGCTGATGATCGCGAACTTCCTGGGCGTGTTCATCTACATGTACATGGCGGTGCTGGTCGACGAAACCTTCAGCGGCACGGACCGTCATACACAGGTATTCGCGCTGCTCGACGCGCTGACCAACGCGCTCTCGTTCATAGGCCAGCTGATCGTCGTCCGCTACTCGGTACGCCGGATCGGCGTGGGGCTGACGCTGACCATATTGCCGCTGGTCTCGGTCGCAGGCTTCCTGCTGCTCGCCCTGCACCCGGTGTTCGCGGTGATGGCGGGCCTGCAGGTGCTCAGGCGCTCGATCACGTTCGGGCTGTCGAAGCCGACCAGCGACATGCTGTACTCGGTCGTGTCGCGCGAAGCGAAGTACAAGGCTAAGAATTTCGTCGAGACGACGATCTACCGCGGCGGCGACCTGTTCGCGACCTGGACGATACGCTACCTCGGCAGCCTCGGCATCGGCATCAGCGGCGTGGCGCTGGTCTGCGCGGCGCTGGCCGTCGGCTGGATCGTCCTGGCGCTGAAGATCGGCCGCGATTACGCCGAACGCGACGCGGCACTGAAACAGGGAGAGACAGCATGACGGCAAGCCATCAATTCACGCGCCGGCGCCTGCTCAAGGCGCTCGCGGCGCTCGGCCTCACGCCGGGCCTTGCGGCGGCGCGCGACGCCGGGACGATGCGGACCGCCGAGATTCCCGCGAGCGGCGAACCGCTGCCCGTCATCGGGCTCGGCACCTACGACGTGTTCGACGTCGAGGGCTCGCCGGAGGAGCTGGCCGCACGCCGCGAAATCCTCGACCTGCTGTTCGACGCCGGCGGCACGCTGATCGACACGTCGCCGATGTATGACCGCTCGGAACGCGTCATCGGCGACACGCTCGCCACGGGCGCGGCCCGCGGGGCCTTCCTTGCGACCAAGGTGTGGACCGACGGGCAGGCCGCGGGCGAACGGCAGATGGCGCGTTCGGCCGAACTGATGCGCACCGGGGTCATCGACCTGATGCAGGTGCACAACCTGCGCGACACGGACGTGCATTTCGAGACGATCCGCGCCTGGCAGGAGGCCGGCCGCATCCGCTACAACGGCATCACTCACTATGTCGCCAGCGCGCACGATGACCTCGAACGGGCGATTCGCAAGCACCGTCCGCAGTTCCTGCAGGTGAACTACTCGCTCGGCGAGCCCGAGGCCGAGCGCCGGCTGCTGCCCTTCGCGCGCGACGAGGGCGTCGCCGTGCTGGCCAACCGACCGTTCGTCGCCGGCCGCCTGTTCGCCGCGGTGCGCGGCCGCGAGCTGCCGGACTGGGCGCGCGAGTTCGCGGCCAGCTGGGGGCAGTTCTTCCTGAAGTTCATTGTCAGCCACCCGGCCATCACGGCCGCGATCCCGGCAACCAGCAAGCCCGAACACATGGCCGACAACGTGAGCGCCGGCTTCGGCCCGCTGCCGGACGAGGCGACCCGGCTGCGCATGCGCCGCTTCGTGGAAGCCCTATGAGCACGACGAGGCGACCGACGGGCTCGCGGCCGCGCTTGCATTCCGCGGCACCGACCGCAACTCGACTGCATGAGTAACGCATCCCTGTTCAGGCGCCTCGGTGCCATGCTCTACGACGGATTGCTGATGCTCGCGCTGCTGTTCCTCGCAACCCTGCCGTTCGTCGCAGTGCACGGCGGCGAGGCGGTACCGGCCGGCAGCCTCGGCTACCGGCTCGCGATGCTCGGCGCCACCTGGCTGTTCTTCGCCGGGTTCTGGTCGCGCTTCGGCCGCACGCTAGGCATGCAGAGCTGGGGCCTGTCGATAGAATCCGTGCGCGGCGGGCGGCCGGACCTGGTGGAGGCGAGCTTGCGTTTCTTCTATGCGCTGCTGTCGTGGCTGCCGGCGGGCGCGGGCTACTGGTGGCAGCTGATCGACCGCGACGGGCTGTCCTGGCACGACCGGGCATCCGGCACGCGGCTGTACTACACGCCGAAGAAGGCCCGCTGAGCCGGCGCGTCAGCGCACGCGGCTCAGCGCGAGCACCGTCACGAGCAGCAGGGCCAGCGTCGGCAGCCAGGTCACGAGTACAGGGTTGAGGTTGAATACCTGCCCCGAGTTCGCGAGCGTCTCGCTCGCGAGGAAGTACGCGAGCCCTATCAGCACGCCTACCATGAGGCGGGCACCCGCGCCGGAGGAGCGCAGCGTGCCGAACACGAAGGCCAGCGCGAGCACCGGCATCAACACGACGGCCGCCGTCGAGGCGATCCGCGACCACAGTTCCATTTCGTAGCGAACGGCCGACAGGTCGTTGCGGCGCAGGTAGTCCACGTAGCTCATCAGGCCGCGCGCCGACAGGCTGACGGGCTTGACCAGCGTAATGCCGAGCACGTCGCTGCCGACGTCGAAATCCTGCACCTCCACCCGCGCGGCAACCGTCTCGATACTCGCGCCGTCGAAGCGCGTGCCGCGATAGTTTTCGAGGACCCAGCGGTCATTGTTGTCGAGGCCCGCATTTTCCGCCTGCGCGATCAGCTCGAGCGTATCGTCCTCGCCGAACTCGAACATGTAGACCCGGCCGAACTCGAACTCGGCGTTCACCCGCTCGAGGTGCAGCACGCGGTTGCCTTCCTTGACCCAGGCCGCGTTGCCGAAGTCCTGGTCTTCCTGTTCGAAGCGCGCCTCGTTGCGCATGTTGCGCGCGTAGTAGTCGAGCGGCGGCCCGATGAACTCGCCGATCAACGCGGTGACGACGGTCAGCACGAAACCGGACAGCGCCACCATCGCGCCGAGTTGCGCGACCGACAGGCCGGCCGTGCGCATGACGACCAGCTCCGAGTGACTCGCGAGTCCGCCCAGCCCGAGCAGCGAACCGATCAGCACGGCGATCGGCAGCATCTCGAAAGACAGCTGCGGCAGGCGCAGCAGCGCATACAAAAGTGCCTGCGGGATGCCGAAGTCGCCCTGCAGGTTGTCCACCTGGCCGATGAACTCGAACAGGCCCGCGAGCGCCAGCAGCACGAGCAGCACGAGCGCCGTGCTGACGAGGATCGAACGCATCAGGTATTTCGACAGCAGGCCGGTCATGGCGCGCTCCTGCCACGGCTTGCCGCGAGTATCCGCCGCGGCACGCCGTTCTGCACGGCCAGCAGGCCGAGCGCGAGCGACAGCATCAGCGCGTGCACCCACCAGATGCCGACGACCGGCGGTACGTCGCCCTGCTCGACCCAGGCCTTGCCCGCCGACAGCAGGTTGAAATAGATGATGAAGACCAGCAGGCCGACCGCGATGCGGCCGTAGCGACCCTGGCGCGGCTGGCTGCGCGCGAGCGGCACCGCGATGATTGCCAGGATCAGCGTCGACAGCGGCACGCCGAGTCGCCAGTGCAGTTCGGCCACCTGCTCGCGATCGGTCGCGCCGAGCAGGTCGACGGTGCGCATCGCGCGCGGCTCGAGCTCCGGGTCGCCGACGGCCGGCAGCCGGTACGGAATGCCGTGCTCCCCGAACTCGATGACCGTGAAGCGCGCGGTGCCCGGCACGCCGGTGTAGCGGCGGCCGTCCTGCAGTACGAAGAAGCGCGTGTTCGGGTCCTCGGCGTCGCGCTGCTCGCCGCGCTCGGCGACGACCACCTCGACCTCGCCGCTGTCGCTGCGCGACTGCAGGAACACGCCCTCGACGACGCCCTGGCCGAGGACGCGCTCGGCGTAGACGACCGCGTCGTCCTCCCCGGCATTGATGAACTTGCCGGGCTCGATGCTGGCGAGATCGGCCTGCCGGCGGGCCTCGATGCCGATGCGCTCGATTGCGGTCAGCGCCCGCGGGCCCACGTCCATCGCGAGCCAGGCCACGCCGGCAACCAGCGGAACGATCAGCCAGGTCAGCGGCCGGAAGACGCCGCCGGGCCCGACCCGGCAGGCCATCATCGCCGGCATCTCGCTGTCGGCGTACAGGCGGCCGAGTGCCAGCATGATCGCGAGGAACAGCGCGATCGGCACCAGGATCGTCAGGTACTGCAGGCCGGTGAGCCCAATTATCTGAAAAACCGCGTCTTTTGGCAGCTTGTCCTTCGCAACGTCGCCGAGCACCCGGGCGAACTGGTTGGTCAGCAGGATGAACAGCAGGACCAGCGTCACCGAGGCCCAGGTCTGGGCGACTTCGCGGAACAGGTAACGGTCGAGGATGCGGAACATGCTGCCAGCAGGAAATCTCTTTGAATTCCGCGACTAACGCTGCCGCGGAGGATCGGTTAGACTACCCGCTTTGCGGAGCCCGGGACAGCCTTTCCATCGATGCCGCAGGCATCGGCGAACGGCCCAGAACACCAATCCGGGCTCCCAGCTTTCGACCCGCTGTGACAGCCCCGCGTTCCCGCGGCGCGTTGCGGCACCAGCTTGGGGCTAAAGAGTATGGAGTACTTCTCGACCACCAGCGCGGCCAGTCGCCGCGCGGGCGGCGCGCTGATCGTCGGCATCTACGAGCGCGGCAAACTCGGCACGGCGGCGGCGGACATCGACAAGGCAAGCGGCGGACGCCTCGCGAAACTCGCGAAAAGCGGCGACCTCTCGGGCAAGGTCGGCAAGGCGACCGTGCTCGGCTCGCTCGACGGGGTGCGCGCCCAGCGCGTCGTCGTGGTCGGCCTCGGCAAGATCAGCGAATTCGGCGTCACGGCTTTCCGCAAGGCCACGGCCGCGGCCTTCGATGCGCTCGACGGCTACAAGATCCGCGACCTCGTTACCTACCTGACGCTCGAAGACGTGGCCGGCACGAGCCCCTACTACCTGGCTCGCTACACGGTGCAGACCGCCGGCGACGCGCTGTACCGCTTCGACGAAATGAAGAGCGGCAAGCGCTCGCCGGTCATGCCGCTCACGAAATTCGGTTTCGCCGTCGCGAAACGCGGCGACGGCAACAAGGCCGAGCTCGGCGCCACGCACGCCGACGCGATCGTCGAGTCGATGACGCTGGCCAAGGATCTCGGCAACCTGCCGCCGAACGTCTGTACGCCCTCGCACATCGCGCGTACCGCGCAGCGCCTCGCCCGCCAGCATCGCAACCTGACGACGAAAGTGTTGAACGAGGCCGAGATGAAAAAACTCGGCATGCATTCGCTCCTGTCCGTGACCGCCGGCACCGTGGAGCCGGCGAAGCTGGTCGTGATGCAGTACAAGGGCGGCGGCCGCGACGCGCCGGTGGTGCTGGTCGGCAAGGGCATCACCTTCGACGCCGGCGGTATCTCGCTGAAGCCCGGTCCCGGCATGGACGAAATGAAGTACGACATGTGCGGCGCGGCCAGCGTGGTCGCCGCGATCGCGGCGGCGGCGCGGCTGAAGCTGCCGATCAACGTCGTCGCGATCGTGCCGACCTGCGAAAACCTGCCGAGCGGCACGGCAACGCGCCCGGGTGACATCGTGAAGAGCATGGCCGGCAAGACTATCGAAATCCTGAACACCGACGCCGAGGGACGACTGATCCTTTGCGACGCGCTGACCTACGCGCGCCGCTTCAAGCCGGCCGTCATGCTCGACGTCGCGACGCTGACCGGCGCCTGCGTCATAGCGCTCGGGCATCACCTGTCCGCGGTCTTCAGCAACAACGACGGGCTCGCGGACGAGGTGCTGGCCTCGGGCATCGCGGCCGACGACCGTGCCTGGCACATGCCGATGACCGAGGAATTCGCACAGCAGCTGAAGAGCAACTTCGCCGACTTCGCGAACGTCGGCGGCCGCGACGGCGGCGCCGTGACGGCCGCGTGCTTCCTCGCCAAGTTCACGAAGGGCATCGACTGGGCGCATCTCGACATCGCCGGCACGGCCTGGCAGTCGGGCGCACGCAAGGGCGGCACCGGGCGGCCGGTGCCGCTGCTGACCGAGTTCCTGCTGCGGCGCGCGGGCGCGCTGCCCTAGATTCGCCAATGGCGCAGGTCGATTTCTACGTCCTCGCTGCCAGCGGCGAACAGGCGCGCTGGCACTTCGCCTGCCGGCTGACCGAGAAAGCCTACCGGCTGGAGCATCGCGTCCAGATCCTCGCGGACGACCGGGTGCAGGCCGAACGGCTCGACGAACTCCTGTGGACCTGGCGCGACGGCAGTTTCGTCCCGCACGGGGTCGCCGGCACCGACGCGGCCAACGAGGCGCCGGTCGTGATCACCGCCGACCCTGACTGGGCTGCCGAGGGTTTCGACCTGCTCGTCAACCTGAGCCACGGGCTGCCGGCCGCCGCGAACGCTTTCCCGCGGGTTGCCGAAATTGTAACCTCGGACGACGACACGCGGCAGCGCTCACGCTCCCGGTACGCAAGCTACCGCGACCTGGGCCACGCGCTCGACACCCACAAGCTCTAGGAAGACCGCCGCAAGCGGACCGCGATGGCGACCGACGACGACATCCCAGTACTGACCGACACGATCGTCGAGGCGGCGCCCGCCCCGGCGGACGGCGGGCCGGATCTCGATCGCCTGCAGGCGCGCATCTGCGCGTCGAGCCTGACGCTGGCCGAGGAAATGCTGCGCGACGCCTGCCAGGAAGCGGAGCACGTGCTCGTGCAACGGGTCATGGCCCACCTGCGCGCGGAGCTGCCGTCGATCGTCCGCGGCCTGCTCAAGGAACACCTCGAAAGCTGAACCGAACGCGGACGCACACGCGGGCCGCCCGGACTCCATGGACAAGAATTACCGACCCCACGACATCGAGCAGCGCCACTACCAGCGCTGGGAAGAGAACGGCTGGTTCGCGCCCTCGGGCACGGGCGAGTCCTACTGCATCGTCATCCCGCCGCCGAACGTGACCGGCACGCTGCACATGGGCCACGCGTTCCAGGACACGATCATGGACGCGCTGACTCGCTACCACCGCATGACCGGTCGCAACACGCTGTGGCAGCCCGGCACCGACCACGCCGGTATCGCGACACAGATGGTCGTCGAGCGCCAGCTGAACGCCGAGGGCAGCTCGCGCATCGAGCTCGGCCGCGAGGCCTTCGTCGAGCGCGTCTGGCAGTGGAAGCAGGAGTCCGGCGACCAGATCAGCCGGCAGCTCCGGCGCATGGGCGCATCGGTCGACTGGAGCCGTGATCGCTTCACGATGGACGAGGACCTGTCCGCCGCGGTCACGCGCGTGTTCGTGGACCTGTACGACGAGGGCCTGATCTACCGCGGCAAGCGCCTCGTCAACTGGGACCCGGTGCTGCACACGGCACTGTCGGATCTCGAGGTGCTGCAGGAGGACGAGGACGGCAAGCTCTGGCACTTCCGCTACCCGTTCGCCGACGGCGAGGGGCACGTCGTCGTGGCCACGACGCGGCCCGAGACGATGCTCGGCGACACGGCCGTCGCCGTGCACCCGGAGGACGAGCGCTACCGCGACCTCGTCGGCCGCGAGCTCGAGCTGCCGCTGGTCGGGCGGCGCATCCCGGTCGTCGCCGACGACTACGTCGACCCGGAGTTCGGCAGCGGCTGCGTCAAGATCACGCCGGCGCACGACTTCAACGACTACGAGCTCGGGCAGCGTCACGGCCTCGAGATGATCAACATCTTCGACGACGACGCGGCGATCAACGACTGCGCGCCGGAGGCCTACCGCGGCCTCGATCGCTACGTCGCGCGCGAGCGCGTCGTCGCCGACCTCGAGGCAATCGGCCTCGTCGAAAAGATCGAGGACTATGCGCGCAAGGTCCCGCGCGGCGACCGCTCGGGCGAAGTCGTCGAGCCCTACCTGACCGACCAGTGGTACGTGAAGATCAAGCCGTTGGCGGAGCCGGCCATCGAGGTCGTCGAGCAGGGCCGCATCCGATTCGTGCCGGAGGCCTGGTCGAAGACCTACTACGACTGGATGCACAACATCCAGGACTGGTGCATCAGCCGCCAGCTCTGGTGGGGCCACCGGATCCCGGCCTGGTACGACGAGGACGGCAACATCTACGTCGCCGCGGACGAGGCCGCCGCGCGCGCGAAATACGGGCTGGGCGCCGACGTCGCGCTGCGGCAGGACGAGGACGTGCTCGACACCTGGTTCTCGTCCGCGCTGTGGCCGTTCTCGACGATGGGCTGGCCCGAGCAGACCGACTCGCTGAAGACCTTTTACCCCGGCAACGTGCTGGTCACGGGCTTCGACATCATCTTCTTCTGGGTCGCGCGGATGATCATGATGGGCCTCAAGTTCGCCGGCGACGTGCCGTTCCACGAGGTCTACATCCACGGCCTGATCCGCGACCAGGACGGCCAGAAGATGTCGAAATCCAAGGGCAACGTGCTCGACCCGCTCGACCTGATCGACGGCGTCGACCTCGACACGCTGCTGGAGAAACGTACGCGCGGCCTTATGCAGCCGCACCTGAAGCCGAAGATCGAGAAAGCCACGCGCCGGCAGTTCCCGGACGGCATCGACGAGTACGGCGCGGACGCGCTGCGCTTCACGTTCGCCGCGCTCGCGACCACCGGTCGCGACATACGTTTCGACCTCGGTCGCATCGAGGGCTACAAGAACTTTTGCAACAAGCTGTGGAACGCGGCGCGCTACGTGCACATGAACACGGAGTACGCGAGCAGCGAGGCACCCGAGTTCGGCGAGGCGGATCGCTGGATCCGGGCCCGGCTGCGGCGCACCGTGGCCGCCGTGCACGAGCACTTCGCGCGCTACCGGCTCGATCTCGCGGCGCAGGCGATCTACGACTTCACCTGGCACGAGTTCTGCGATTGGTACCTGGAGCTGTCGAAGCCGGTGCTGCAGTCGGATGACGCGAGCGAGGCGCAGAAGGCCGGCGCGCGGCGCACGCTACTCGAAATGCTCGAGGCGCTGCTCCGGCTGCTGCACCCGGTGATGCCGTTCATCACCGAGGAGATCTGGCAGACGACGAAGACGCGGCTAGGCCTCGACGGCGAGACCGTCATGCTGCGCCCGTACCCGCAGCCGGACGATTTCCCGGCCGACGACGCGGCCGAGGCCGACGTCGACTGGGCGCGGCAGTTCATCCTCGGCATCCGGCAGATCCGCGGTGAGATGGACATTCCGCCCGGCAAGGCGCTGCCGGTGCTGCTCGAGCACGCGGGCGACGCTGACCGCGAGCGCGCGGAGCGCTTCGCGACGCTGCTGGCGCGGGTTGGCCGGGTGGAATCCGTGCGCGAGCTCGCCCCGGGCGAAGAGGCGCCGCCGGCCGCGACGGCGCTGCTCGGCGAGATGCGGCTGCTCGTGCCGATGAAAGGCCTGATCGACGTCGACGCCGAGCGCGCCCGGCTCGGCCGCCAGCAGGACAAGCTGGCCGCCGAACTGAAGCGCTCGAAGTCGAAGCTCGACAACCCGAACTTCGTGAACAATGCGCCGGCCGAGGTGGTCTCACAGGAGCAGGAGCGCGTCGCGGACTTCGAGCGCCGGCTCGGCCAGCTCGCGGAACAGCTCGCGCGCCTCGACAGCCTGGCGTAACGATTTGTAACCGCGACACCGCTACTGAGGCCTGGATCACAGATTCGGCCGCCGGCAGGTGAAAACGGCGTTAGACTCCGGGACCATCGACCGGACATTCCACGCCGGGCCGCGGAGAGCCGCATGCAGCGCGACAGCACGATCGAGAAACTGCCCGCGAACGCGGATGAACTGCACGCGTGCCTCGCCGACGCCGAACGCCGGCTGTCGGCGGTCATCCTCGGCAAGCGCGAGGAAATCGCCCTCGCCCTCGCCTGCCTGCTGGCGCGCGGCCACCTGCTGATCGAAGACCTGCCCGGGCTCGGCAAGACCATGCTGGCGCAGGCGCTCGCGCGCGTGCTCGGCCTGTCCTACCAGCGCATCCAGTTCACGAGCGACCTGCTGCCCGCCGACATCGTCGGCGTATCGATCTTCCGCCAGCGCGAGGGTGAGTTCGAGTTCCAGCGCGGGCCTATCTTCGCGCAGCTCGTGCTCGCCGACGAAGTCAATCGCGCGACTCCGAAAGCACAGAGCGCACTCCTCGAAGCGATGGAGGAACAGCAGGTATCCGTCGACGGCCGCACGCTGCCCTTGCCACAACCGTTCTTCGTCGTCGCGACCCAGAACCCGTCGACGCAGATCGGCACGTTCCCGTTGCCGGAGTCGCAGCTCGACCGCTTCCTGATGCGCATCGAGCTCGGTTATCCGAGCGAAGAACACGAGCGCGAAATCATCACGGGCAGAGACCGGCGTGCGATGCTGCCGGAGATCGAGCCGGCCATGAGCCCGGACCTGCTGCTGCGCGCGCAGCAGGCGGCGAGCTCGATGCACATGAGCGAGCCGCTGGTCGACTACGTGCAGGCGCTGGTGCGCTTCACGCGCGAGTCGCCGGACATCGAGACGGGCCTGTCGCCGCGCGCGGCACTCGCGCTGGTTGCGGCGGCGCGTGCCCATGCGCTGATCCACCAGCGTTCCGGCGTATTTCCCGACGACGTGCAGGACGTGTTCGTCGCCGTGGCGGGGCACCGGCTGAAACCGGCGAGTGGATCGCACTTCGTCCACCCGGGCGAACTCGGGCGACACGTGCTGGATTCCGTCGCCATCCCCTGAGCGGCGGACCGGCCCGGTCGCCATGTCCACGCCCGCCCCGATGTTTCCGGCCAGCCTGCGCCCGCGCCACTGGCGCCGGCTCGCAGCCGAGCGCGCGGGACGCTGGGCACGCCGGCGCCAGGGCCGCGACCCGCAGGTCGCCGTGCTCGGCTCGGGCCGCGTCTACATCCTGCCCACCGCGGTCGGCATCGTGTACGCGCTGAGCGCCTTCGCAATGCTGCTCGGTTCGATGAACTACAACAACAACCTGTCCTTCGTGCTGACCTTCATGCTCGCCGCGACGGGACTGGTCGCGATGCACCAGTGCCAGCGCAACCTGGTGGGCCTGGAAATCAGTTTCGCTGGCGTCGAACCGGTGCACGCCGGTCGCCCGGTCGAATTCCGCATCGCCGTGCGCAACACCGCGCGCAGCCGGCGTTATAACCTGCAGCTCTACGCCGAGGGGACGGTGAGCGACATCGTCGACCTGGGCCCGGGCGAGAGCCGGGTGCTCGGCCTCGAGCTCCCGACCGCAGCGCGGGGCCGGCTGCTGCTGCCGCGTTTCGGCATCCGCACGACCTTTCCGTTCGAGCTGTTCCGCGCCTGGAGCTGGCTGCACATGGATCTCGCGGCGCTGGTCTGGCCCGCGCAGGCCGAGCAGGCGCCGGCGCCGCCGCCGGCGCTCGCCGCGACCGGGCACCGGCAGCACGACGCCCGCGGCGAGGAGGATTTCGCCGGGCTCAGGCGCTACGTCGCCGGCGACTCGCCGCGGCACATGGCCTGGAAGGCCTACGCGCGCAGCGGCGACCTGCTGTCGAAGCAGTTTGCGGGTGCCGACACCAGCAGCCAGTGGTTCGACTTCGACGACGTACCGAGCCCGCAGCTCGAGACGCGGCTGTCGATCCTGACGCGCTGGGTCGTCGATGCGGAACGCGAACAGCGCGACTACGGCCTGCGCCTGCCCGGCCGGGAGTTCCCGCCCGCGCACGGCGACGGGCAGCGCCAGCGCGTGCTCGAAGCGCTGGCGCTGTTCGAGGAGCCGCCGGCATGAAGCGGCGCGTCGGCACCGACGGCTCGCTCCTGCCCAGCCTGCCCTGGACGCTGGCGGCGGTGGCGTTCGCGCTGCTGCCGCACCTGCCCTACCTGGCGCCGTGGATCGGCGTCGCCTTCGTCGTCTGCGCCGGCGGCCGCTGGCTGATCGAGCTGCGCCGCTGGCGCCTGCCGCCGCCGTGGCTGCGGGTCGCGCTGGCGCTGGCCTGCTTCACCGGCGTGCTCGCCTCCTACGAATCGGTCTCCGGCGTCGGCCCCGGTTCGGCGCTGCTCGCGGTCATGGCGGCGTTGAAGCTGATGGAGACGCGGCAGCGCCGCGACCAGTTCGTGCTGCTGTTCATCGCGATCTTCCTGGTCATGGCGTCGCTGCTGCGCGAGCAATACCTGTGGTCGCTGCCCTACCTGCTGCTGGCCCTGCTCGTGACGATGTCGGCCTGGCTGCAGATGACCGCGCGCGGCGGCAGCGGCATCGGCGAAAGCGTGCGCGTGAGTGCGCGCCTGCTGCTGTACGGCACGCCGCTGATGCTCGCGATGTGGCTGTTCTTCCCGCGCATCGCGACGCCGTTCTGGGCCGTGCCGATCGACACCGGGGCCGCCGGCAGCGGCCTGTCCGACACGATGAGCCCGGGCGACATCAGCCAGCTGTCGCTGTCGGACGAAGTCGCGTTCCGCGTGCAGTTCGACGGACCCATCCCGGCGCCGCGCGACCGCTACTGGCGCGGCCTCGTGCTGTACATCTTCAACGGCCGCAGCTGGCGCGCAATCGAGCCGACGCCGCGCGACAACGGCGCGCGCGATCGCATCGACGGCAGCCTGCCACCGCTCGGCTACACGGTGACGCTGGAGGCGACCAACCAGCCCTACGTGTTCACGCTCGACATGCCACTCGACGTCACGCTGGACAAGACTTACATGGGGCCGCAGCAGCAGGTCGTCCGCACCCAGCCGATCGACCAGCGCACGGTGTACGCGGGCCGCTCCTTCGTCGACTACCGCGTACGTGGCGAAATGACGCAGGCGCACGCCTGGTACCGGCGGCTGCCACGCAACGGCAACGAGCGCAGCCGGGCGCTCGCGGAAGCGATGTACGCCGAGGCCGGCAGCGCCGAGGCGTTCATCGACGCCGTGCTCACGCGTTTCAACCGGGAGCAGTATTTCTACACGCTGGAACCGCCGCTGCTCGGCGCAGACGCCGTCGACGACTTCCTGTTCGAGACCCGGCGCGGCTTCTGCGAGCACTACGCGTCGGCCTTCGCCGTCCTGATGCGCGCCGCGGGGATCCCGGCGCGCGTCGTGCTTGGGTACCAGGGCGGCGAACTGAACCCGCTCGGCAACCACCTCGTCGTGCGCCAGTCCGACGCGCACGCGTGGACCGAGGTCTGGCTGGAGGACCGCGGCTGGGTGCGCGTCGACCCGACCAGCGCGGTCGCTCCGGAGCGCATCGAGCTCGGCATGTCCGGCGCGCGCTTCGACGGCATCGGCGCGCGCTGGGGGCTCGCCGCGCCGGCGGCCTGGATGCACCGGCTGACCATGACCTGGGACGCTCTCAATGCACGCTGGAACGACTGGGTACTCGGCTACGGCCCCGAGAACCAGGACCGCTTCATGAACTGGCTGGGCATGGACGATCCGAGCTGGCGCAAGCTGCTGCTGACGCTGGTCGGCACGCTGATGGCCCTGCTCGCCCTGATCAGCCTGTTGCTGCTGCGGCGCTATCGACCGCCGCGCCCGGACGCGGCCGCGCGGCTGTACGCGCGTTTCACGCGCCGGGCCCGGCTCGCGCCGCAGCGCGGCGAGACGCCGCTCGCCTACGCCGCCCGGCTCGCAACCCACGATGCGGCCCGCGCCGCCGACGCCGAGCGCGTCACGCGCCACTACCTCGCGGCCCGCTACGGCAACGGCGGCGCGACCGAGGTCGAAGCGCTAGCGCGCGCCGTGGAGCGTTACGGCGCGGCCGGCTGAGTCGGAGCGCCGCGCAGCGCCGGCGGCTCGCTGACCCGCCACAGCAGGATCGCGCCGCCGATGAACAGCGGCAGCAGCGGCACCAGCACGAACTTCGGATCGCTGGAAATGAGCGCGCCGATGCCGACGAGCGCGGGCGCGAACACGTGCGCGAGCTTGGTGAGCGTGTTGTAGAAACCGAAGAACTCGCCGGACTTGTCCTCGGGTATCAGGCCGGCGTACAGCGAGCGGCTCATGCCCTGTACGCCGCCCTGCACGGCGCCGACCGCGATCGCCATCAGGTAGAACTCCTGCACGGTCTCGAGGAACACGGCCCAGATCGCGACGCCGATGTACACGGCGAGCCCGAACAGCAGCGCGCGTTTCGGACCGGCGCGATGGCCGAACCAGCCGTAGGCCAGCGTCGCAGGGAACCCGGCGAAATTCGTCACGAGAATCGCGGTCACCAGGTCGCCGGTACCGAAGCCCAGCCGCTGGCCGAAATTGACCGCCATAACGATGACCGTGAACACGGCGCCGATGTAGACGAAGTACGCGGCGAGGAAACGTACGGCCTCGCGGTACTCGCGGACGCGGCCGAAGGTCTCGCGCAGCGAGCGCCAGGCATCGCGCACCGGGCTGCCCGCCGCGGCGAGCGGCTGGCGGCGCTCGCGCACGAGCAGCATCAGCGGCAGCACGAAGGCCAGCCACCAGGCACCGCAGGAGATGAAAACGAACTGCATGACGCCGCCCGCGTCCGCGAAGCCGAAAGTCTGTGGCGAGCGCAGCATGACGACGTGCAGCGTCAGCAGGACAGCGCTGCCGAAATAGCCGAGTGCGAAGCCGGTCGCGGACAGTACGCTGTAGTAGCGCGGACGGACCACGTCGACGAGCAGCGAGTCGTAGAACACGTTGGCGCCGTAGAAGCCGATCGACGCGAACATGAACAGCGTCAGCGCGGCGGGCCAGTCGCCCTCGCCGACCAGCGCGAGCCCGGCCGTGGTCGCGGCGCCGAGCAGGACGAACAGGAGCAGGAAGCGCTTGCGGAAACCGCCGCTGTCGGCGACCGCGCCGAGCACCGGCGCCATGACGAACACGACCAGGCTGGCCGCGGAATTGACCCAGGCCAGCCGCGCCGTGACCAGCGACCCTTCGTCGCCGGCACTCCAGAAGTCGCCGAGCACGACCGGGAACAGGACGGCGAGCACGCTCAGCGCGAACGCGGAGCTGCCGCAGTCGTAAACGGCCCAGGCTAGCGAGCGCCGGTCGAGGAAGTTCAGTCGCAGGACGCCGTCCTCCGCGCTTGCCGGCCGGGCCCGCGGCGCGGGTTCAGTACTCGCGCGTCGAACGGAAGCGGATGTCCGGCCAGCGTTCTTCGGTCAGGTTCAGGTTGACCTTGCTCGGCGCAATGTAAACGAGACAGTCGCCGTGATCCAGCGCGAGGTTATCGTGCGCCTTGCGCCGGAACTCCTCGAGCATCTTCTCGTCGTCGCATTCCACCCAGCGCGCCGTGGCGACGTTGACCGGCTCGAACTGGCAGCTGACCTTGTACTCGTCGGCGAGCCGGTGCGCGACGACGTCGAACTGCAGCTGGCCGACGGCGCCGAGGATCAGGTCGTTGTTCCTGAGCGGCTTGTACAGCTGGGTCGCACCCTCCTCGCAGAGCTGCGCCAGGCCCTTCTGCAGCGCCTTCAGGCGCAGCGGGTCCTTCAGCACGGCCCGGCGGAAGATCTCCGGCGCGAAGCTCGGGATGCCCGCGAACCTGATCTGTTCGCCCTCCGAGAACGAGTCGCCGATGTTGATCGTGCCGTGGTTGTGCAGGCCGATGATGTCGCCCGGGTAGGCGGTCTCCGTGTGCTGGCGGTCGGCGGCCATGAAGGTGATCGCGTCCGGGATCTTGATCTCCTTGCCGCTGCGCACGTGCAGCAGCTTCATGCCCTTGCGGAACTCGCCGGAGCAGATGCGCATGAACGCGATGCGGTCGCGGTGTCCCGGGTCCATGTTCGCCTGGATCTTGAACACGAAGCCGGTCAGCTTGTCCTCGCGGGCGGCGATGACGCGACCCTCGCTCTCGCGCGAGGCCGGCGGCGGCGCGTGCTCGACGAACTCGTCGAGCAGCTCGCGGACGCCAAAGTTCGAGATCGCCGAGCCGAAGAACACGGGCGTCTGCTTCGCGGCCAGGTAGTCTTCCAGCGACAGCGCCGGGCAGGCGCCGCGCACGAGTTCGACCTCCTCCCGGAACGCGTCCGCGTCGTCGCCGAGCACGGCCGTGGCCTCGGCGGAGTCGAGCCCGTCCACGCTGTCGATCTTCGAGGCCCTCTGGCGGCCGGCCGCCGAGTACAGGTAGATGCGATCCTGCAGCAGGTGGTAGACACCCTTCAGCGAGCGGCCCATGCCAATCGGCCAGGTGACCGGCGTGCACTCGATGCCGAGCACAGACTCGATCTCGTCGAGCAGCTCGAGCGGCTCGCGGCCGTCGCGATCCAGCTTGTTGATGAAGGTCATGATCGGCGTGTCGCGCAGCCGGCAGACCTCCATCAGCTTGACCGTGCGCTGCTCGACGCCCTTCGCGCAGTCGATGACCATCAGCGCCGAGTCGACCGCGGTCAGCGTTCGGTAGGTGTCTTCCGAAAAGTCCTCGTGGCCGGGCGTGTCGAGCAGGTTGACGATGCGCTCGCGGTACGGGAACTGCATGACCGACGACGTGACCG
Organism: uncultured Woeseia sp.; assembly: GCA_937925605.1. GTDB lineage: Bacteria > Pseudomonadota > Gammaproteobacteria > Steroidobacterales > Woeseiaceae > Woeseia. The sequence continues at coordinate 23,546 of CALALV010000071.1, read as the reverse complement.
AGATGCCGCGCTGCTGTTCGAGCGCCATCCAGTCCGAGGTCGCGTGGCGGCTCGCCTTGCGGCCCTTGACCGTGCCGGCCAGCTGGATCGCGCCGCCGAACAGCAGGAGCTTCTCGGTCAGCGTGGTCTTGCCGGCGTCGGGGTGCGAAATGATCGCGAAGGTGCGGCGCCGGGCGGCCTCGCGGGCTATGGTCGACATCGGGTTTACGGACGGAAAAAAGGCTGCGCAGTGTAGCGCAGGCTCGTCCGCGCCCGCCAGTGCGGGGCGAGCTCAGGGGATCCAGGCGTAGCCGAGCTTCAGGAACACGGTGCGGTCGGTGGTCGTGAGCCGGGCGAGATCGTCATCGTCGACCATGCGATCCGAATAGCCCAGGAAGAACACGGTCTGCGGGTTCAGTTTCCACGAGTAAAGCAGCTGGCGGCCCTGGCTGCGACTGCGCGCGTCGACTTCGTCAACGTACAGGTCCTGGTTTCGCTCGACGTCCCGGTGCTGGACGGTCAGCCGCAGGAAGCTGCGCACGTTGAACTGCCAGGTCAGGCGGGCGTCGTGCACCGCGGCATCGAAGATGTTCGGTCCCTCATTGCTGTCCAGGCGCAGCAGCGTGCTGCGCAGCCGGAACAGCAGCCGGCGGGTCAGGTTCCACTCGACGCGCGGCTCGAGCCGTCGTTCGTCGCCGAGCCGGCTATTGGCGAAATCGACCTGGTCGCCGACTCGCGCCCACAGCCCGAGGAACACGCCCGACAGCGGCTTGAACTCGGCATACAGGCTCAGCTTGTCCTCCTGGAACAGGATGTCGTCGAACAGGGTCTTGCGGGTCAGTCCGCCGAATTCCGCGAACGACTGCAGCGGCCCGTTGATCGCGGCATAGGCCTCGAACTCCTTTTCCAGCAGGCGCCCGGTCGCGTCGTGGGTGATATCCCAGTCGCCGTTCACCCGGATGCGCTTCCACCAGTCGTCCTCGCCGCCGTGCCAGAAGCGACCGAGGCCTACGACCTGCTGCTCGAAGTCGACGCGCGTGACGAAGCCCGCGTCGGCGCGAAATTCCGGTTCGTAGTCCTGGTGCCGCAGGTAGCCGAACCAGTCGCGGGACTCGTACTCGTATTCGAGCGCCAGCGCATTGCCGCCGAATCGCCCCTGCGGCTGCTCGAATTCGCTCGCGGTCGCCTCCGGGTACTCCGTCGACGAGCGCAGCAGCTGGGCCTGGACGCTGTGCCGGTCATTCAGTTTCCAGCGGCCGTCGAGACCGCCGACGACATTCTCGTAGCCGCTGCCGCGCCGCGCCGTGAGCAGCGCGCCGACCGTCGACACCTCGCCGAAGCTGCGGCTGTAACGGCCAACGAATGCCCGGTTGTCCAGCTCGAGTGACTCGCTGTCGGAGCCGAACGCTCCGGGGAACAGCAGGTTCGTGACGCGATCCTCGGCGACGAACAAGCCGAAGGTATTGGCGCCGCGCTTGCCGGTGAGTTTCGCGCCGACGTCCGGGTCGGCCACCGTGCGCGTGAAAACGGCTTCGATCGGCGAGCGGAAATAGTCCGCACCCTCGAGGAAGAAGGGCCGGGTCTCCGGGAAGAACAGCGCGAACTGGTTGTTGACGTCGAGCTGCGCGACGTCGGCCTCGACCTGTGAGAAGTCCGGGTTGAGCGCGAAGTTCGCGGTCAGGTCCGGCGTGATGCCCCAGCGCACGGTCAGCCCGAACTCGGCTTCCGGATCCCCGCTCTCGAGCGGCCCGGTCTGCAGGTCCTCGCGCGTCGCGACCTGCGACGCGGTGAGTGTCGGCGTGACCTCGTAGTCGCTTGCGGGTTGCGCGTCGTCCAGGCCGCGCAGCTTGGCAAACTGGCAGAGGTAGCAGTTGACGTCGCGATCCAGCGGGTTCGACCCGATTCGGTATCGATGCTCCCGCGGGTATACGCGCAATGCGTCGATGCCCCAGGTCTGCGGCCCGTCGACGCGCGGGAAGCGCAGCTGGCTGAACGGGATCGCCATCTCAACCACGTAACCGCTGTCGGTGATGCGGCCCGCGGAGTCCCAGATCGCGTCCCAGGAATCGTCCTCGGTCTGGTGAATGTCGTCGTTCGTCAGGTCCATCTGCACGCCGAGCGGGTTCACGAAGAACTCGAACGCGCGCCGTTCGTCATTGAACGTGTCGAGCACGATGCCGACGAAGTCGTCGGCGTAGGCGGAATCGCGATCGCGCAGGAACGCACGAATCTTGCCCGGGTCCGGATCGCGCGCGTCGAAGGCGACCAACAGCCGCTCGCCGTCTTCCATCAGCAGGGCCACGGTGGCGACAGGCGGCTCGACGTTCTCGCCGGGCGAGGTCTCGTAGTCCAGGGTCAACCGTGTCGCGCGGTTCCAGGCGGCCTCGTCGAGCACGCCGTCGACCACGACGCCGGTCTCGACGCGCGGCAGCGTCGAAACGCTGCGCCCCGCGACCGGCGCTGCGGCAAGCAGCAGCAGTATTGCGACGATCGCGGCCGGCACGCCGGTCGATGCTCTTTGCTGGTCCATCGGGTCTCCACCGCAGTCGCTGAGTTTGACGTCCGCGGTGCAGGAAAGGTTTGCGCCGCCGGCGCTGTACGGCGGACGTATAACCAGATGGAATGAGCGTCAGGAGCGGTCGAAACGCAGCGACAGCACCTCGGCGTCCTCGCGCCCGTCGCGCGCCTGGTAGTAGGCGGGCCGGCGGGCGACACGGTGGAAGCCGCGCTTGCGGTACAGCGCGATCGCGTTGACGTTTGACGGCCGTACCTCGAGGAATACCTGCTTGACGTCGGCCGCGCGCGCGCGGCCGAGCAGCTCGTCGAGCAGCCGCGCGCCGTAGCCCAGCGAGCGAAACGCGGGATCGATGCAGAGGTTCAGCACGTGGGCCTCGCCGGCCGCGATCGACAGGATGCCGTAGCCCGCGAGCGCGCCGCCGTGCTCCAGCACTACGCAGTTGTAGCCGGCCAGCAGGCAGTCGCGAAACACGCCGTGGCTCCACGGGAAATCGTAGCTGCGGCGCTCGATGTCGGAGACCATCGGCAGGTCGTCGTGGCTCATCGAGCGCAGCGTGACCGGCATCGCCTCGATGCGCGAGATCACGGACCGGGCTCCGCGAGCAGTGCTCGCACCCGGCACAGGTCCTGCCAGGCCTTGCGTTTCTGTGCCGGCGTGCGCAGCAGGTAGGCCGGGTGGTAGGTCACGACGACCGGGATGTCGGAGCCGGCCAGGCTGTGCCGCTCGCCGCGCAGGCGGCCGAGCGGCAGGTCGGAGCCGAGCAGGTTCTGTGCCGCGATACGCCCGACCGCGAGAATCGCGCGCGGCGCCACCAGCTCGATCTGCCGGTCGAGGTAGGCACGGCAGCTTGCGGCCTCCTCGGCCTTCGGATCGCGGTTGCCGGGCGGCCGGCACTTCAGCACGTTGGCGATGAACACGCGGTCGCGGCCGAGCCCGATCGCCCGCAGCATCTCGTTCAGCAACTTGCCGGCCCGGCCGACGAACGGCTCGCCGCGGCGGTCTTCCTCGGCGCCCGGCGCCTCGCCGATCACGAGCAGCTGTGCCTGCCGGTCGCCGACGCCGAACACGGTCTGCGTGCGGCCACGGTGCAACTCGCAGCGCGTGCAGCCGGCGACGCAGGCACGCAACGCGTCCCAGTCGCGCGGCACCTCGACGGCGGCGGCTGGCTCCGCGACCGCCACGGGCTCCGCCGCGACCGTCGCCGGCGCCTCTGCCGCCCTGTCCGCGGCGCGCCCGCGCAGTTGCCAGGCGTCGATGCCGAGCGCATCGAGGTAGCGGAGTCGGTCGGATTCGGGTCGCGCGGTAGCCATGGCGCAATACTGCCACGACTGCGTGGCGCGTGCTGCGACCTCGGGTCAGGGGTGCGGCAGGCGCGCGATCAGCGTCTCACCGGCGCGCACGCTGTCGCCCGCGCTGACCAGCGCGCGGCTGTCGAGCGGCAGCTGCACCTCGGCCTCGCGCGCGAGTCGCAGGTACGCGCAGCGCTGACCCTGGCCGACGCGCTCGCCGTAGCGCAGGAACGCGCGCGGCACCAGCCCGAGGCGATAACCGCGAAACGCGAGCAGGACATCCTGTGCCTCGTCGGTCCGCACCCACAGGCCACGCGTGCCGAGGCGCGGCCTCCCGGCCGGCTGGTCGCTGCGCAGGTCCATGATCTTGCCCTCGGAAGGACTGCGCGCGGTGTAGGTGCCGAAGCTGTTGATGCGCAGAACAATGCGCTGCACTTCGTCCTCGACGATGCCCTTGTCGGTGACGCCGACTTCGATGACATGGCCGTCCACCGGGCTGACGACGCCGAGCGGGGACGCCGGGATCACCCGGCGCGGGTCGCGGAACAGCAGCAGCAGCCAGGCGAACAGCAGCGCCGCGGGCAGCGCCCAGGGCCAGCCAGCCCATACCGAGGCGGCCGCGACCAGGGCGGCGGCGACCAGCAGGAACGGCAGGCCCTCGCGTGCGATAAACGGGTTGCGACGTCCCTTCACTACTCCGGATTCCGTGGGCGCGAGCCGCTCGGGCGGCGGGCCGGCCGCCGTACCCGGGGCCAGGATGCGCCGGCGAGTGTGCAAGATGCCCCGCGGCTATACAAGCGCAAGGCCGCGGACGCGGCCGGCGCGTCGTGTAGAATACCGCCGCTTCGACGGACCGGACTGACCAGGACGATGCGATTTAGCAGGCTCGGGCTCACGACCCTGAAGGAAGTACCCGCCGAGGCGGAGATCGTCAGCCACCAGCTGATGCTGCGTGCCGGGATGATCCGGCGGCTCGCGTCGGGCCTGTTCACGTGGCTGCCACTCGGGCTCAGGGTCCTGCGCAAGGTCGAGACGATCGTTCGCGAGGAGATGGACCGCGCCGGCGCGCTGGAATTGCTGATGCCCGCCGTCCAGCCCGCGGAACTCTGGCAGGAGTCCGGGCGCTGGGACCAGTACGGTTCGCTGCTGCTGCGGATGCACGACCGCCACGAGCGGCCGTTCTGCTTCGGACCGACGCACGAGGAGGTCGTCACCGACATCGCGCGGCGCGAGCTGAAGAGCTACCGCCAGCTGCCGGTGAACTTCTACCAGATCCAGACGAAATTCCGCGACGAGATCCGGCCGCGCTTCGGCGTCATGCGGGCGCGCGAGTTCCTCATGAAGGACGCCTACTCGTTCGACCTCGACCACGACGGACTCGTGGCGAGCTACGAACGCATGCACGCCGCCTACACCGCGATCTTCGAGCGCCTCGGCCTGGGTTTCCGCGTCGTCGACGCGGACAGCGGTGAGATCGGCGGCAGCCGCTCGCAGGAATTTCACGTGCTGGCCGATTCCGGCGAGGACGCGATCGCCTGGAGCGACGAGGACGACTACGCGTCGAACATCGAGACCGCCGTGACGCTGCGCCCGGACGGCGAGCCGCCGGCGCCCGCGGAGGAACTGCGGCGCGTGGATACCCCGGGCGCGCGCAGCATCGAGGAATTGTGCGCGGCTCTCGACATCGCGCCGCGGCAGGCGCTCAAGACGCTGATCGTCAGGGGCACTGAGGGACCGGTCGCGCTGGTGCTGCGCGGCGACCACGAGCTGAACGCGATCAAGGCCGCGAAGCTGCCCGGCGTCGCCGACCCGCTGGAGCTCGCCGAGGCGGACGACGCGCGCGGCGCCGGTGCGGAGCCGGGCTTCGCGGGGCCGCGCGGGCTCGACTGCCCGGTGTACTACGACCACGCGACCGCGCTGATGAGCGACTTCGTTTGCGGTGCGAACGAGCCCGGCGTGCACCTGGCCGGCGTCAATTTCGGCCGCGACCTCGAGCGGCCGGAGACGGTCGACCTGCGCAACGTCGTCGCGGGCGACCCGGTGCCCGGCGGCAAGGGCACGCTGTCCATCGCGCGCGGCATCGAGGTCGGCCACATCTTCCAGCTCGGCACGAAGTACTCGGAGGCGCTCGGCGCGACCGTGCAGGACAGCGACGGCAACGACGTGCCGATGCACATGGGCTGCTACGGCATCGGCATCTCGCGCATCGTCGGCGCCGCCATCGAGCAGGGCCACGACGAGAACGGCATCATCTGGCCGGCACCTCTGGCGCCCTTCGACGTCGTGATCGTGCCGATCAACATGCACCGCTCCGAGGCCGTGCGCGAGGCGGCCGAGGCGCTTTACGATGAGCTGTCGGCGGCCGGCCACGAAGTGCTGCTGGACGACCGCGACGCCCGTCCCGGGGTAAAATTCGCGGACGCGGAGCTGATCGGCGTGCCCCACCGGCTCGTCGTGAGCGACCGCGGGCTCGCCGCGGGCGAGCTGGAATACAGGCACCGGCGCGACGCGGAGGCGCGCATGCTGAAACGTGAAGCGGCTCTCGACATCCTGGCGCGAGGCTGACTAGGCTCGTTGCGGACCCTCGATACCTGACCCGACCCGTGCCAGCCGTCATCCTTCTTCTCGCCCTGCTCCTCGCACTGCCCGCACCGGCAGCCGCCGAGCTGCGCATGCCGGACCCGGCGCTGCGCGAGTTGCTGCGCGAGGCGGCCAGCGAGGCCGACAGTTTCCCGGACCGCTTCGACGCCGTCGTCTGGCTGACCGACATGTCGCGGCGGCTCGCGCGCCAGGTCGCGGACCCCGAGGAGCGCATCTACATTCTGAAGCGCGTGCACTACGAGGCCAGCCGCGTGGACCTGCCGCCGGAACTGGTGCTGGCGGTGATCGACGTCGAGAGCAACTTCGACCGCTTCGCGATCTCGGTGGCCGGCGCGCAGGGCCTGATGCAGATCATGCCGTTCTGGCTCGACGAGATCGGCCGGCCGAACGACAACCTGATGCACATCGACACCAACCTGCGCTTCGGCTGCACGATCCTGCGCTACTACTACGACATGGAGAACGGCGACCTGGTGCGCGCCCTCGGCCGCTACAACGGCAGCCTCGGGCGCCGCAAGTACCCGAACAAGGTGCTCGACAAGCTGCGCCTGAAGTGGTACAGGGTCTGAGGATCGACCGCAGGCGACGCACCCCGGCACTCGCCGGAGCGGCATCTGACGGCCAGCCAGCCTCTCGGGCATCCGCGCGCTGCGGGGGCCGGCGCTGACGGTCGGCCGGCCAGGATGGCCGGGCTTTGCCGGGTCGGTAGTCTGCCGTTAGCCGGTGCGGAAGGAATCCAGGTCCTGCCATGCGGCGTCGCTGGCCCGGACCTCTTGCACGCTCGCCATCGGCGGCCCGTCCGCGAGCCAGCGTTCCAGCTCGTCCAGGGCGGCACGGCCGCCGCAGGCGAGCACCTCCACGGAACCGTCGTCGAGATTGCGGGCGTAGCCCGCGAGCCCGAGGTCGCGCGCCACGGTCTGCGTGCTGGCGCGGAAAAACACGCCCTGCACGCGGCCGGTCACGCGAAACCGCCGGCAGGCGGCCGCGCTGTCTGCATGCCCGTCGTCGCCGCTCACCGGTCCCGCCGTCAGTCGTCCTGCGAGTCCTGCCGCGCCCGGTCCGTGACCGACAGAGCCTCGAGCGCGCTGTTGCGCGCGGCCAGCGCGTCGCGCCGGGCCTGCGCATAGGCACGACGACCGAGTTTCTGCTGGGCGCTGGCGAGGTAGGCCTCGGCACGGCCGAGTTCGGCGGCGGCGAAATCCTCGGCGCCGGCCTCGCGGGCGACGGCGATCGCCTGCCGGGCGTCACTCATTTCCTGCACCGGCGGAGCCGTTTCGCAGGACGCGAGGACGAGCGCAAGCGCAACGAGGATGCCGCGCCAGGAAAGGCCGGCCGTGCGGCCGGTTGTTATCGTTAAATTCTTCGAGCGCACCGGCGCAAGCTTGCAACCGGGGCGGGATGCAGTCAAGCGGCTGACCGGCGCCCGGACGCCTGCTAGAGTGGCCGCGAATTCCCGTTGCCCGGAGCCGTGCTCGCCCGCGATGAACGTGACCATCTACCACAATCCGCGCTGTTCCAAGTCGCGGAAAACTATGGAGTTACTGCAGCAGCACGGAATACGGCCGACGGTCCGCCGCTATCTCGAGGAGCCGCTGTCGGCGACCGCGCTGACCGGACTGGCCGGTACGCTGGGCATACCGCTGCGCGAACTCCTGCGCACGGGCGAAGACGAGTTCCGCGAAGCCCGCGACACGCTCGATCTCGACGACGAGCAGGCGCTTGCGCGGTGGCTCTCCGCGCATCCGCGCGTGCTGCAGCGGCCGATCGTCGTCGACGAGGCGACGGGACGCGCCGTCATCGGGCGTCCGCCCGAAAACGTGCTGGCGCTGATCGCCCCTGCGGGCGACCGATGATCGACATTCTCGTTCTCTATTACTCGCGCCACGGTGCAACGGAGGCGCTGGCCCGCGAGGTCTGCAACGGTGTCGACGCCGTCGAGGGCGCGGCGGCGCGGCTGCGCACGGTGCCGCCCGTGTCGCCCGCGACGGAGGCGACCGAGCCCCCGGTGCCCGAAGAGGGCCCGCCGTTCGCGACCAACGACGACCTGCTCGAGTGCGGCGGCCTGCTGCTCGGCAGCCCGACGCGCTTCGGCAACATGGCCGCCCCGCTCAAGTACTTCCTCGACGGGACCTCGGGCCTGTGGCTGAGCGGCGGTCTCGCCGGCAAGCCGGCCGGCCTGTTCACGTCGACCTCGAGCCTGCACGGCGGGCAGGAGACCACGCTGCTGGCCATGGCGCTGCCGCTGATCCACCACGGCATGCTGATCACCGGCATTCCCTACACGGAAAAGGACGTGAACGAGACGCGTACCGGCGGCTCGCCCTACGGCGCGTCACACGTCACCTGGAACCGGCGCGACGACGAGCTGTCGGCGGAGGAGAAGCGCCTGGCCGCGACCCTGGGCCGGCGGGTCGCGAGCATCGCCGTGCGTCTCGCCGACAGCGACTGAGCGCTCAGGCCTCGAGCACGCCCTTCACGAACGGCACGGTCAGGCGCCGTTGCGCACGCAGCGCCTCGTCGTCGAGCCTGTCGAGCAGGCGATAGAGACTCGCCATGTCGCGCCGGCTGCGGGCGAGCAGGTAGCGCGCGGTCTCGCTCGGCAGGTCCAGCCCGCGGTGCCGGGCACGCAGCTTGAGCGCGTCGATGCAGTCGGCATCGGCGAGCGCCCGCAGCCGGAACGCCGGCAGCTGCGCGAGCCGGCTTTCGAGATCGGCCAGCGCGAAGCCGCTCTCGCGCACGCTCGCCGAGGCGCTCGCCACGAGCAGGTGGCGCGCGTCGGCGACCTCGTTCAGCAGCGCGAACAGGGCCTGTTCCCAGTCCGGCCGGCCGGCGACCCGGTCGACGTCGTCGAGACAGGTAAGCGGCCGAGACGCGAGGCCCTCGAGCACGCCGGGACCGGCGTCGTCGAGCAGGCCGAGCGGCAGGTAGGCGGCGCCGTCGCCGACACGCGCGCAGGCGGCCTGCAGCAGGTGCGACTTACCGCTGGCCGGCGGCCCGAACAGGAAGCAGCCCGGGTCCTCGCGCCGCTCGACCAGCTGCTCGAGGAAGCGGACCGCGGCCGTGTTGCCGGCCGGCCAGAAACTGGCGAACACGGCGTGGTCGGCGAGCGTCAGCGGCAGCGCCAGCTGGCTCAACGGCCGTCTCCCGCCCCTTCGGCGATTTCCCGGGCGCCCGGGTGGTCGGCCCGGTAGTTTTCGTAGGCGAAGCGGACGAGCACCGACAGCACCGCGGCGGCCGGCAGCGCCAGCAGCACGCCGAAGAAGCCGAACAGCTGCCCGCCGGCGGCGACAGCGAATATCACGAGCACCGGGTGCAGGCCGATGCGGTCGCCGACCAGTTTCGGCGTGAGGATCGAGCCCTCGATCATCTGCGCGATCGAGAACGTCGCGACCACGCCGGCGAGGCGCAGCAGCGGGTCCGGCTCGAGCGCGACCGTGATGCCCGCGAGCCCGATGCCGAACACGAAACCAAGGTAGGGCACGAAGCTCACGAGGCCGGCAACGACGCCGATCGCGATGGCGAACTCGAGGCCGACCAGGCTCAGCCCGACCGAGTAGATGATCGCCAGCGCGAACATGACCAGCAGCTGGCCGCGCAGGAACGCGCCGAGGACCTCGTCAGACTCCCGGGCGAGACGGAACACGGTGTCGCGCTGCTTCGCCGGCACCAGCGAGCCCATGTGCTTGACCATGACGTCCCAGTCACGCAGCAGGTAGAAGGTCAGGATCGGGACCAGGAACAGGCTGATGACCGCGGCCGCGAGCGCGCCGCCGGAGCGCGACACCGACATCAGGATCTTCGCGCCCCAGGAACCGGCCATGTCTCCGTAGCGGTCGAGGAACGCGGCCAGGCCGATGTCGTCGCCCGGCTCCGTGCCGATGAAACCGGCGATCTTCGGCAGCCAGACCTGCTCGAACTGCGCGACGATGCCGGGCAGCGCCTCGAGCAGCGAGCCGATCTGCTTCTGGATCAACGGCAGCACCAGGAAACCCAGCAGCGCGACGGACAGGATCGTGATCAGGAACACGAGCACGACGGCGATCGTGCGCGGCAGTTTCAGGCGCTGCAGCCGGTCCGCGACCGGGTCGCCCACGTAGGCCAGCAGGGCGGCGGCGACGAACGGCGTCAGCACCGGCGCGAGCAGCCAGAGCAGCCAGCCGATGACGGCGATCGCGACGAGCCAGTTCAGGTTCCTGTCCGTATCCATGTAGATCCCTCAGTGCAGGCCGCGGGCACGCCGCGACCAGGACCATACGTAGTCGATGCCGCTGACCACGACGGTGACGAGTACCCCGGCGCCGAGCACGGTGATGCTGATGTCCGGCGGCCAGCCGAGCGCTGCGCGCGAGAGCACGAACAGTACCAGCAGCAGCTCGAACGCGGTGTTGAGCTTGCTGATACGGGTCGGCTCGCCCTCGACCGGCCGGACCAGGAAATTATAGGCGGTCGCGCCGCCCACGATGACCACGTCGCGCAGGATGACCAGGACCGCGAGCCACAGCGGCAGGTAGCCGCCGGCGGTGAGCACGACGAACAGCCCCGCGATCAGCAACTTGTCGGCGATCGGGTCGAGCAGCGCACCGAGCCGGGTGAACCAGCCGTAGCGCTTCGCCAGCCAGCCGTCGATGCCGTCCGACGCGGCCGCCAGCACGAACAGGACCAGCGCCGGCTCGAAGTCGCGCTGCACGACGAGGTACAGGATCGGCGGAATCAACGCGATCCGGAGAATCGAGATCGCGTTTGGCAGCCAGCGCAACGACATCGGATTAAGGGCGGTACGCGTAACTCAGGCCGGGCGCGCCGGCGGCCGGGTCGATCTCGCCCGGCTCCGCGAAGCGGCGCTCGAGCGTGCCCGTGGCGTCCAGGGCCGCGGCGAGCCGCTCGCCGCCGCCGTTGACGCGCACGAGGTAGCGCACGCGGTCGCCCTCGACGAGATCGATGCGCACGCTCTCGACGAGCTGCAGGCCGCCGACGGCCTGCTGGACGGCCGCGTAGTCGCGCACCGAGCGCAGGTTGGAGACGCTGAGCGCGACGGTCTGCACGGGCGCGTTGCCGGCGAACGCGAAGCGTGCCGCCAGCGTGTCCGCGAGCAGGTGCAGCGCGTCCTCCGGGTCGCCGCTCCACTGCCGCTCGTCGGCACCGAAGTAATAGGCCCAGCGGTTGCGCTCGGCGACCGTCGGGCGCAGCCGGCCGACCAGCACCGAGGTGGCGCCGAGCGTCCGCGATGCCTCGCGGATCGAATCGTGGAAGCCGCCCCAGGCGTCGACGACACTGGCGTCGGCAAGCAGCGCTGCGTCCGGGAACGCGATCGGCAGGCCGCGGGCCTGCGCGACCCGCTCGATGCGGCGACGCAGGTCGTCACGGCGCACGGCACGCGGGTCGAGCCCCGTGACCGTCTCGGCGGGAGCAGCCCCGATCAGCTCGCGATCGCCCTGGCCCCAGTCGACGGCCAGCCAGACCACGGTCAGCGGCCGCTCGTTGCCCCAGACCGGCCAGCCCCGCTGCTTCAGCACCTGTTCGAGTGCCTGGCCGTCGAAGCTGACCCACAGCGTGTTGTCCGCGCCGGGCCGGTACTGCAGCACGAAGCGCGCCGGATTCGGGAACATCCCGGCGAGTTCCGGTGAGAACGCGGCGTCCTCCGAGCCGGTCACGCGCACGAGCACTTGCGCCAGCGCCCGCTCGTAGGCCGTGTTGCGCGACTCCGGGTCCGCCGGGTCGACCGGCACCTCCGCGCTGTACAGCCCGTCGACCGGCACCGCGAAAGCGGCGGGCACGGCGGCGAACGCCAGCAGCAGGACCATTACCAGGTGCAGGTGCAGGTGCAGGCGCCGTGGCGACGCACAACTCGGGTCTGTCGGCATGAACGAACCCCGCGCGGGCGAGGCCCTGCGATGGTGGTTTGAAGGAATAGCTTCTATTATATCGCCGTCTGAAATGAGCACCGCAAGTCACGCGACGCCGGACACGGCGCCAGCCATGAGCCGCAAACCCCTCACATACCGCGATGCCGGGGTCGACATCGATGCCGGCAACACCCTCGTCGAGCGCATCAAGCCGCTCGTCGCCGCGACCCGCCGGCCGGAAGTGCTGGCCGGTCTCGGCGGCTTCGGCGGGCTGTTCGCGCTGCCGCCGGGCCGCTACCGGGAACCGGTCCTGGTGTCCGGCACCGACGGCGTGGGCACCAAGCTCAAGCTGGCCCAGAAGCTCGGCCGGCACGACACGATCGGCATCGACCTGGTCGCGATGTGCGTCAACGACGTGCTCGTCACCGGCGCCGAACCGCTGTTTTTCCTCGACTATTTCGCCTGTGGCAAGCTCGACGTCGAGGTCGCGCAGGCCGTCGTCGCCGGTATCGCCGAGGGCTGCCGGCAGGCCGGCGCGGCGCTGATCGGCGGCGAGACGGCCGAGATGCCCGACATGTACGCCGCGGGCGAGTACGATCTCGCGGGTTTCTGCGTCGGTGCCGTGGAACGCGAAAGCCTGATCGACGGCAGCGGCATTGCCGCCGGCGACGCGCTGCTCGGCATCGCCTCGAGCGGTCCGCATTCGAACGGCTACTCGCTGATTCGCCGGGTGCTGAAGATCGCCGAAAACCGCGACATCGACGGCATTCCCGCCGAGGAACTGCTGCTAGCGCCGACACGAATCTACGTGAAACCGCTGCTGGCCCTCGCGGCCGAGTTGCCGCTCAAGGGTCTCGCGCACATCACCGGCGGCGGCCTGACCGAAAACGTGCCGCGCGTCCTGCCCGACGGCGGGCCTGCCGAGACCGAACTCGCCAGCCTGAAGCACCGGCCCGCGTTCGACTGGCTGGCCGTCACGGGCCGCATCGCAGCCGAGGAGATGCGGCGGACCTTCAACTGCGGCGTCGGCATGGTGCTGGTCGTCGCGGACGCCGACGCCGGGCGCGCGCTCGAGCGGCTCGCCGGGCTGGGCCTCGACGCCTGGCGGCTCGGCCGGATCGCTGCCGGCAGCGGCCCGGTGAGCTACGTTTGAGCGGCCGCTGTCGGGCCGCGGTGCTGGTCTCCGGGGGCGGCACCAACCTGCAGGCGTTCATCGACGCGATCGCGCGCGGCGAGCTCGACCTCGACCTCGCCGTCGTCGTCAGCAACCGGCCACAGGCGGGCGGCCTCGAGCGCGCGGAGCGGGCCGGCATCGCGACCAGCTGCATCCGGAGCCGCGGCTACGCGAGCCGCGACGCCTACGACGCCGAGCTGGCCGCTGAACTCGAGCGCCACGCGCCCGACCTCGTGCTGCTGGCGGGTTTCATGCGCATCCTCGGCCGGCCCTTCGTGCAGCGCTACGCGGGACGCATGCTGAACATCCACCCGTCGCTGCTGCCGAAATACCCGGGGCTCGACACGCACGAGCGCGCGCTCGCCGCCGGCGACCGCGAACACGGCTGCACGGTGCACTTCGTGACCGAGGAGCTGGACGGCGGGCCACGCATCATCCGCGGCCGCGTGCCGATCGAGGCCGGCGACGACGCGGAGCGCCTCGCGGCGCGCGTGCTCGCGGTGGAGCACCGGATCTATCCGGAAGCCGCGCGCCTGTTCGCCGCCGGCCGGCTGGCCTGCCGCGACGGGCGCTGCTGGCTCGACGGCGAGCCGCTCGCGGAGCCGCTCGAGTACGTCGCCTGACTCAGGCCTTCGGCAGCGTGACCCCGGTCTGGCCTTGGTACTTGCCGCCGCGGTCGCGGTACGAGACCTCGCATTCCTCGTCCGATTCGAGGAACAGCATCTGCGCCACGCCCTCGTTCGCGTAGATCTTCGCGGGCAGCGGCGTCGTGTTGGAGAACTCGAGCGTCACGTGGCCCTCCCACTCCGGCTCGAGCGGGGTCACGTTGACGATGATGCCGCAGCGCGCGTAGGTCGACTTGCCGAGGCAGATCGTCAGCACGTTGCGCGGGATGCGGAAGTATTCGACGGTGCGGGCCAGCGCGAAGGAATTCGGCGGGATGATGCAGACGTCGCCGACCTTGTCGACGAAGCTGTTCGCGTCGAAGCGCTTGGGGTCGACGATCGCCGACTCGATGTTCGTGAAGATCTTGAACTCGTTGGCGCAGCGCACGTCGTAGCCGTAGCTCGACGTCCCGTAGGACACGATACGACCGTCGCCGTCGTCGCGCACCTGGCCGGGCTCGAACGGCTCGATCATGCCGTGCTCGGCGGCCATGCGGCGGATCCAGCGGTCGGACTTGATGCTCATGCGGCGTCTCCGGGGCGCATTCAGGAATTCTCGACGACGATGTCCGGGAAGCGGCTGCTGTAGTCCTTTTCCTGCATCGCGAGCCGCGCCGCGACCCGGCGCGCGGTCCGGCGGTACGCGACCGCCGCGCTGCCGTCCGGCTCGGCGACGACGGTCGGGGTGCCGCCGTCGGTCTGCTCGCGGATCGCGCGGGTCAGTGGCAGCTGCCCGAGCAGCGCGACCTCGTAGTCCGCCGCGAGGCGCTCGCCGCCGCCTGCGCCGAACAGCGCCTCCTCGTGGCCGCAGGCGCTGCAGACGTGCGTGCTCATGTTCTCGACGATGCCGAGCACCGGCACCGACACCTTGCGGAACATCTGCAGGCCCTTGCGCGCGTCGGCGAGCGCGATGTCCTGCGGGGTCGTCACGATGACGGCGCCGGACACCGGCACGCGCTGCGACAGCGTGAGCTGGATGTCGCCGGTGCCGGGCGGCATGTCGACGAACAGGTAGTCGAGCTCGCCCCAGGCCGTCTGGGTAAGCAGCTGGTTCAGCGCCTGCGTGACCATCGGGCCGCGCCAGGCCATCGGCTGCTCCGCGTCGACCAGGAAGCCGATCGACATGACGGCGACGCCGTGCGCGGCCAGCGGGCGGATCGACTGGCCGTCGTCGGTCACCGGGCGCTGGCCGGCAAGCCCCATCATCAGCGGCTGGCTCGGGCCGTAAATGTCGGCGTCCAGCAGGCCGACGGCGGCGCCGTCGGCGGCCAGCGCCAGCGCGAGGTTGGCCGCGGTGGTCGACTTGCCGACGCCGCCCTTGCCGGACGCGACCGCGACGATGTTGGCCACGCCGGGCAGCGGCTTGAGGGCAGGCTGTACGCCGTGGGCGACGACCCGGGTCGCGAGCTCGACCTTCGCCTTGCCCAGCCCGGTAATCTCGCGCACGGCGTCGGCCACGATCCGCTCGACGGCGTCCGCGAACGGGGCCGCCGGCAGGCCGAGCTCGATGGCCAGCGTCGCCTTGCGCCGGCCGAGCGTGATCGCCCGCACGCGGCCGACGTCGCCCAGGCTGCAGTCGAGTTCGGGTAGCGCCGCCGCCTCGACGGCGGCTTTCAGGTCGGATTCTGTTGACACGGTCACATTTCGCGGGGAGACATTAGGTAAAATTCGTGCCCGGCCCGGGGCCCGGGGGGCGCTCATTGTAACGGAGGCGCCCGCGCATTGTTGCCGCCGGGGCAGCCGGCGACGGGCACCCGGTACGCGGGATGTGGCGACGTATCGATGTGGCATAATGCCGCGGAATCCTCACCATAGCGGCCGCGAGGGTTCCACTGGCGATACGTGACCCGGCACCTGAACCGGCGCACACGCAATGACGGGACAGACGGCGCGATGCTGAACGCAACCAGGACCAGGCGCGGTCGCAAGCCGGACGCGCAACGCTCCCCCGCGGCCCGCGTGGCGCGGGCACGCCTGCCTGCGGCCGTCCGCCGGATGCCGGAGAGGCCCGCCGCATGAGCCTGCTCGGCGGTTTTCGCGCAGACCAGCTGCTCAACCAGCTAAACGCCGAAACCAACGTGGACTCGCCGTCCGCGCTGAAGGCGATCGAAAAGCTCAAGAAGCTCGGCCCGAAGGCCATCCCGCGCACGATCGACGCGCTCGCGATGAGCGACAAGAGCCGCATGATGGTGTTCGTCGACATCCTCGCGAGCCACGTCAGCGACAAGACGCTGCCCTATTTCAAGGAAGGGCTGGCCGACGGCGCCGAGCGGGTCGTCTCTGGCACCGCCTGGGCCCTGTCGACCAGTACGACCTACGATCCGAACGCCCTGCTCGACTTCTTCGACGACGCCGAGGTCTCGAAACCGGCGCTGATCGAGATCCTGAAGGTCCACAAGGGCGACCTGAACGTCTACGAGCTGCTGCGCCGGGCCTACGATCTCGAACCGAAGGAGAAGGCGGCGCTGTTCGGCATCATCGAGGACATCGCGACCGAGGAGATGGTGCCGGACCTGATCAACCGCATGGGCGGCAAGGATCCGGTCATCAAGATCCACCTGATCAACCTGCTGGCCCGCTTCAAGGGCGAGCGCATCAACCGCGCGCTCGAGATGCAGCTCGGCGACGGCCACAAGATGGTGCGCGCGGCCGCGCTGAACGCGCTGGCGAAACGCGGCGGGGCGGTCGACATCCGGCGGGTCGCGAAGCTGCTGGTGG
The DNA here is from genome assembly GCA_937925605.1 of uncultured Woeseia sp. Lineage (GTDB taxonomy): Bacteria > Pseudomonadota > Gammaproteobacteria > Steroidobacterales > Woeseiaceae > Woeseia. The sequence continues at coordinate 6,759 of CALALV010000071.1, read as the reverse complement.
ACCCCGACCTCGACGTGCAGGGCAAGGCGGTGGACGTGCTGATCCGCATGAAGCACCCGGACACGGTCAAGGAGCTGCTGCCGGCGCTGAAAGACGAGTCCGAGTACGCGCGCCGCGCCGCGGTGGAGGTCATGAACGAGCTCGCCGATCCCGACTCGGTCAAGCACCTGCTCGACGCGATCAAGGACGACGACTGGTGGGTCCGGTTGCGCGCGGGCGACGCGCTCGGCGAGATCGGCGGGCCGAAGGTGCTGAACTCGGTGCTGCGCCTGATCAACGAGAAAGACGAGGACATCCGCCGCACCGCGATCGAGATCCTCAACGCGACCAAGGACGAGGCCGCGGTGGATCACCTGCTGAAGGCGACCGAGGACGCCGACTGGTGGGTGCGCGAGCGCGCGGTGGACGCGCTGTCGAAGATCGGCAGCAAGAAGGCTGTACCGAAACTGGCCTCGATGCTCGGCAAGAACGAGAAGATGGACACCGTGCTGATCCGCGCGCTCGGCAAACTGGGCGATCACACCGTAATCGACCGCATCGTGCCGCTGCTCGCCACCGGGAAACGCGACGTGCAGGTCGAGGCCATCAAGGCCATCGCGCACCTCGCGGACGAAAAACGCGCCGATACCGTGCGCAACGCGCTGCAGAAGATCAAGGACTCGAAGGACAAGACGCTGGTCAACAGTGCGGACGCCGCGATCAAGGAAATCGACGCGCGCTTCTCGCCGTCGATCATCGAGGAGTCCGAGCGGGCCGCGAAGATCAAGGACGACACGAAGACCCTGCTGATCGAATCCGAGGATATCGACAGCATCATCCAGTCCGGCGCGCCGGAGACCCTCGACATCTCGACGCTGGAACCGGGCGCTGTCATCGACGGCCGCTACAAGTACATCGAGAAGATCGGCAAGGGCGCGTTCGGCACGGTGCTGCTGATGGAGGACGAGGTCGTCGACGAGCGCCTGATCCTCAAGTTCCTGAACCCGAACGTCTCCTCCGACGAGGAGATGATGAAGCGCTTCGTGCACGAGCTGCGCTACTCGCGCAAGATCACGCACAAGAACGTCATCCGCATCTACGACTTCCTGCGCCTGCAGGGCTGCTACGCGATCTCGATGGAGTACTTCCCGTCGCACACGCTGGGCGCGGAGATCGTCGACAACAAGCCGCTGGACTTCAAGCGCGCGCTACAGTTCTCAATGGACATGGCGACGGGCATGTCGGTCGCGCACCAGGCCGGCGTCATCCACCGCGACCTGAAGCCTGCCAACATCCTGATCAACGACGATTCGCTGCTGAAGATCGTGGACTTCGGCGTAGCCGCGGCGGCGTCCAGCGGCGACACCCAGCTGACCAAGACCGGCTACGTGATCGGCTCGCCCAAGTACATGGCGCCGGAGCAGATCCTCGGCAAGAAGGTCGACGAAACGGCAGACGTGTACTCCGTCGGCGTCATCATGTACGAGATGCTGACCGGCATTCCGCCCTACAGCCGCGGCGACCACATGTCGGTCATGTACCAGCACGTGCAGGGCAAGGCCGCGCTGTGCCAGGACATCAACAAGAACATCCCCGACGACCTCGCCGCCGTGGTCGCAAAGGCCATGGCCGTCGACAAGTCCAAGCGCTTCCAGTCGATGAACGAGCTGAGCGACGCACTGGCCGACATCCAGCTTTAGAAAATGTGCGCTGGCGCACTGGCAAGCCGCCGGAAATCCCCCTAGGATAGCTAAATTCCTGATTCTGCTATCGCAGGGCGCGCATGCCACGCATAGATTCGTTCCTGAAACTCGGCCTGGCGCAGGGCTGCTCCGACGTGCACCTCGCCGTCGGGGTACCGCCGATGCTGCGCATGAACGGCGACCTGATGCCGATCAAGTTCCGCGACCTGTCCGATACCGAGCTCGACAGCTACGTCGACGAGATCCTGAGCGACTCGCAGCGCGAGCATTTCGCCACCGGCCACGATCTCGACTTCTCCTACGTCGGCGAGGAAGGCGCGCGTTTCCGCGTCAACCTGTTCCGCAAGGCGACCGGCGTCGGCGCGGTGTTCCGGCACATCCCGAACAAGGTGCCGACGCTCGAGGACCTTGCCCTGCCGCCGGTCATCCGCGATTTCTGCGACTTTCACCAGGGCATGGTGCTGGTCACCGGCTCGACCGGCACCGGCAAGTCGACGACGCTGGCCGCGATGATCAACCACCTGAACCAGACGCGGCACCTGAACATCATCAGCCTCGAGGATCCGATCGAGTTCGTGCACCCGAGCAAGAACTGCCAGGTCATCCAGCGCGAACTCGGCACGCACCTGACCAGCTTCGCGGACGGCGTGCGCTCTGCGATGCGCGAGGACCCGGACGTGATCCTGGTCGGCGAGCTGCGCGATGCCGACACGATCTCGATGGCGATGACCGCGGCCGAGACCGGCCACCTCGTGCTCGGCACGCTGCACACGACCGGCGCGATCAAGACCATCGACCGGGTCGTCGACGCGCTGCCGGGCGAGTTGCGCGAACAGACCAAGAGCTTCCTCGCGCAGAGCCTCAAGGCCGTCGTGACCCAGGTGCTGGTCAAGACCGTCGACGGCCGCAGCCGCAAGGCGATACTCGAGATACTCGTCAACAACCGCGCGATCTCGAAGCTGATCATGACCGACCAGACGCACCAGATTCCCGCGCAGCTGCAGACGGGCCGCGACGTCGGCATGCAGCTGATGGACCAGGCGCTGCTCGAGGCGATCGAGAAGCGGGAGGTCGATCCCGACGACGCCTTCCGCTACGCGAACGACAAGCGCATGTTCAAACGCTTCGTGACCGACACCGGCATACTGCCCGTGCTCGACGAGACGGCCTGAACAGGAGCCAAGCAGCGTGAGCCAGATCGATGCCTACCTGAACCAGGCGCTGGAGCGCGACAGCTCCGACCTGCACTTCATCTCGGGCGACCCGCCGCGGGTCCGCGTGCACGGCGCGCTGCAGACGATGAGCGACGAGGCGCTCAGCACCGACGCCGTTCGCAATGCGCTGTACGAGATCATGAGCGGCACGACGCAGCAGGAATTCGAGCGCCACGACGCCGTCGATTTCGCCTACGAGATCCCCGACGTGTCGCGCTTCCGCGTCAATGTCATGCGTCACCTGAACGGCATAGGGGCGGTGTTTCGCGCGATCCCGTCACACGCGAAGTCGCTCGACGAGCTGAAAATGCCGGAGGTCGTCCGCAACCTGTGCAAGCAGACGTCCGGGCTGATCCTGGTGACCGGCAAGACCGGCTCCGGCAAGTCGACGACGCTGGCCGCGATGATCGACGACATCAACACGCGCGTGAAGGGCCACATCCTGACGATCGAGGACCCGATCGAGTTCGTGCACGAGCGCAAGGGCTGCCTGGTCAGCCAGCGCGAGGTGGGCGTGCACAGCGAGTCCTTCGCGGACGCGCTGCACTCGGCCCTGCGCGAGGACCCGGACGTGATCCTGGTCGGCGAGCTGCGCGACCTCGAGACCATGAGCACGGCGATCACCGCCGCCGAGATGGGCATCCTGGTCATGGGTACGCTGCACACGAACGGCGCGGGGCAGACCGTGGACCGCATCGTGAACAGCTTCCCGGCCGACAAGCAGAGCCACATCCGCACGATGCTGTCCACCTCGCTGCGCGGCGTCATTTCCCAGCAGCTGCTGCCGACCAAGCACAAGCCCGGCCGGATCGCCGCACTCGAGATCCTCGTCAACACCTCCGCTGTCGCCAACCTGATCCGCCAGGGCAAGCTGGACCAGCTCGAGACGGCGATGCAGTCGGGCGGCAATATCGGCATGCAGACGATGGACAGCGCGCTGATGGACCTCGTCGAGCGCCGCTGGGTGGCGGGCCGCGAGGCCTACCAGCAGGCGCACAACAAGGCCAAGTTCCAGCAGGTCAAGGACCAGAAGTAGCCGCGCGGGTCCCGGCGGCCGGCCGCCGTGCCCGCACGGCACGATCCCGCCCGCCGCCCGTGGCATAATCGCCCGCTTTACACGGCCGATCCCGCCACATGAGCGCAGAACCCCGCAAGATCCTCGTTACCAGCGCCCTGCCCTACGCCAACGGCTCGATCCATCTCGGGCACCTGGTGGAGTACATCCAGTCGGACACCTGGGCCCGCTTCCAGAAGCTGCGCGGCGAGCACTGCACCTACGTCTGCGCCAGCGACACGCACGGCACGCCGATCATGATCCGGGCGCGCGCCGAGAACATCGAGCCCGAGCAGCTGATCGAGCGCATCGGCGCCGAACAGCTCGCGGATCTCGAGGCCTTCGGCGTCGCGTTCGACAATTTCTACACGACCCACTCGGAGGAGAACGAGCAGCTCGTCGTGCGGATGTACGAGGCGCTCTCGGCGAACGGCCATATCTACACGAAGACGATCGAGCAGGCTTACGACGAGACGAAGTCGATGTTCCTGCCGGACCGCTTCGTCAAGGGCACCTGCCCGCGCTGTCGCAGCGAGGACCAGTACGGGGACGCCTGCGAGGTCTGCGGCGCCACCTACACGCCGGACGAACTGATCGACCCGGTCTCCGTGCTGTCGGACACGCGCCCGGTGTGGCGCGAGTCGGAACACTACTTCTTCCGGCTGTCGGCGTTCACGGACGACCTGCGCGACTGGATGCGGCGCGCCGCGCTGCACCAGAACATCTCCTCGAAGCTCGAGGAGTGGTTCGAGGCGGGCCTGCAGGACTGGGACATTTCCCGCGACGCGCCCTACTTCGGCTTCCGCATCCCCGGCACCGAAGACAAGTATTTCTACGTCTGGCTGGACGCGCCGGTCGGTTACCTCGCGAGTTTCCTGCACCTGTGCCGGCGGCGCGACGACCTCGACTTCGACGCGTACTGGGACGCGGACAGCCCGCACGAGGTCTACCATTTCATCGGCAAGGACATCGTCTACTTCCACACGCTGTTCTGGCCGGCGGTGCTCAAGGGTTCCGGCATGCGCGAGCCGACGAGCGTGTTCGCGCACGGCTTCCTGACCATCAACGGCAAGAAGATGTCCAAGTCGCGCGGCACGTTCATCAACGCGCGCACCTGGCTCAGGCATCTCGATACGAGCAGCCTGCGCTACTACTACGCGGCCAAGCTCGGGCCGGGCATGGACGACATCGACCTGTCGCTGGACGACTTCGTCGCGCGGGTCAATGCCGACCTGGTCGGCAAGCTCGTCAACATCGCGAGCCGCTGCGCCGGCTTCATCACGAAGCAGTTCGACGGCCAGCTCGCGGAACGGCTGGACGACGAGGACCTGTTCGGCGAATTTGTCGCCGAGGCCGACGCGGTCGCGGCCGAGTACGAGGGCCGCGAGTACTCGAAGGCCATGCGCCGGGTCATGGCGCTGGCCGACCGGGCGAACCGCTACATCGAGGCGCGCAAGCCCTGGCTGATGATCAAGGACGCGGCGCAGCGCGACGACGTGCAGCTGGTCTGCACGCAGGGCCTGAACCTGTTCCGGACCCTCATGATCTACCTGGCCCCGGTGCTGCCGGCCGTCGCCGAGCGCACCCGCGCGCTGTTCGGCGACGACGCCTGGCGCTGGGCGGACGCGGCCGCCCCGGTGCTCGGCCGCCGCATCGACAAGTACGAGGCGCTGCTGACGCGCATCGACCCGAAACAGGTGAACGCCGTGATCGAGGAATCGAAGGAGGCACCGGCCGCGGCGCAGCCGGCTGCGACGACAACGGACGAGGCGACTGTCTCCATCGACGATTTCGCCCGGGTGGACCTGCGGGTCGCCCGCGTGGTCGCCGCGGAGCCGGTCGAGGGCGCCGACAAGCTGCTCAGGCTGACGCTCGACCTCGGCGACAGCCGGCGCCAGGTGTTCGCGGGGATCAAGGCGGCCTATGCGCCCGACGCGCTGGTGGGCCGGCACGTGATCGCGGTCGCGAACCTCGCGCCGCGCAAGATGCGCTTCGGCGTCTCGGAGGGCATGGTGCTGGCCGCAGGGCCCGGCGGCGAGGATATCTTCCTGCTGTCGGTCGACAGCGGCGCCGAAGCCGGCATGCGCGTGAAATAGCCGGCGCGAGGCCGGCGACTCCGTCGCCCGCGCGCAGGGCGACCCGGCCCTGCCGCCGCGCGGGCCGGGATGCCGCCCCCGGTGCGGGGCGACGCGCTCCCGGCAAAGCTCTACAATAGCGCCGAGCGCGCACCGGGCGCGCGCGCCCTCATCATGACTGATATCGTTCTCATCCTCGTCGGCACGGTCCTCGTCAACAACTTCGTGCTCGTGCGCTTCCTGGGCCTGTGCCCGTTCCTCGGCGTATCGCGCAACCTCGAGGCGGCGCTCGGCATGTCGCTCGCCACGGCGTTCGTACTGACGCTGTCGGCCGCCGTCAGCTACCTGCTGCACCAGTACGTGCTGGTGCCGCTGTCGCTCGAATACCTGCGCACGATCGGCTTCATCCTGGTCATCGCGGCAAGCGTGCAGTTCACCGAGATCATGGTGCGGCGCATGAGCCCGCTGCTCGACCAGGTGCTCGGCATCTTCATACCGCTGATCGCGACTAACTGCGCGGTACTCGGCGTCGCACTGCTCAACGTGCAGCAGGCCACGGGTTTCCTGCAGGCCCTGTTCTTCGGTTTCGGCGCGGCGGCCGGCTTCGCGCTGGTGCTGACGCTGTTCGCCGCCATCCGCGAGCGGCTCGACGCGGCCGACATACCGCTGCCTTTCCGCGGTACCGCTATCGCCCTGGTTACGGCCGGCATGATGTCGCTGGCCTTCATGGGGTT
>CALALV010000070.1 GCA_937925605.1 uncultured Woeseia sp. | reverse complement strand
GATCACGGCTGCGTCTCGTCGTCCATGCCGCACCAGTCGGACGTCGCCTTCATGACCTGGCTGATGCCGGTGCTGAACCCGGCGAACGTCGCCGAGTACCTCGAGTACGGGCTCTACGGCATCGCGCTGTCGCGCTTCTCCGGCATGTGGGTCGGCTTCAAGGCGATCTCGGAGACCGTCGAGTCGGCGATGTCGGTCGAGCTGCCGCCCTACCCCGACTACGCGATCCCGCAAGACTTCACGCCGCCGCCCGACGGGCTGCATATCCGCTGGCCCGACTTTCCGGGCCCGCAGATCGAGGAGCGGCTGATCCACAAGAAGGCCGCGACGCTGGCCTTCGCCGAGGCGAACCCGATCGACCGCAAGGTATGGGAGAGCCCGCAGCCGCGCTACGGTATCGTCACGACCGGCAAGGGCCACCTCGACCTGATGGAGGCGCTGCGCCTGCTGCGGATCGACGAGCGCGAGGCGAAGCGTATCGGCCTCGAGGTCTACAAGGTCGGCATGGCCTGGCCGCTCGCGCACGACTCGGCGCTCGACTTCGTGCACGACAAGCGCGAGGTACTGGTCGTCGAGGAGAAGCGCGGCATCATCGAGAGCCAGTTCAAGGAGTACTTCTACGACTACCCGGGCCGCAAGCCGCGCGCGATGGTCGGCAAGGAGGACGAGCACGGCAAGCCGCTCGTGCCGTGGACCGGCGAGCTGTCGCCGCTGATGCTCGCGAAGGTCGTCGCCGAGCGCTTCGACGCGGCGCTGCCCGGAATCAACCTGCGCGAGCGCGCGGCGAAGCTCGTGGACCGCAACGTGACCCCGATCGAGATCGGCGGCGCGAAGCGCATGCCTTACTTCTGCTCCGGCTGCCCGCACAACACGTCGACCAAGCTGCCCGAGGGCTCGCACGCGCTGGCCGGCATCGGCTGCCACTTCATGGCGAGCTGGATGGACCGCGACACGCACGGGCTGATCCAGATGGGCGGCGAAGGCATCAACTGGATCCCGCGCTCGAAGTTCAACGGCGGCGAGCACGTGTTCCAGAACTTGGGCGACGGCACCTGGTACCACTCGGGCTCGATGGCGATCCGCCAGGCCTTCGCGGCGAAGGCGAACATCACGTTCAAGATCCTCTACAACGACGCGGTCGCGATGACCGGCGGCCAGCCGGTCGACGGCCCGATCACGGTCGAGCGCATCGCCGCGAGCGTGCGCGCCGAGGGCGTCGAGCGCATCGCGGTCGTCTCCGACGAGCCAGAGCGCTTTCATGCCAGGGACCTGCCGGCCGGCACGACGATCTCGCACCGCCGCGAGCTCGACGCGGTCCAGCGCGAGCTGCGCGAGATCGAGGGCGTCACGGTGCTGATCTACGCGCAGATGTGCGCGACCGAAAAGCGCCGGCAGCGCAAGCGCGGCAAGCTCGAGGATCCAAACCGCTACGCCGTCATCAACGACCTCGTCTGCGAGGGCTGCGGCGACTGCTCGGTCGAGTCGAACTGCCTGTCCGTCGTCCCGAAAGAGACGCCGTTCGGCCGCAAGCGGCAGATCGACCAGAATACCTGCAACAAGGACTTCTCCTGCCTGAACGGCTTCTGCCCGAGCTTCGTCACGGTCGAGGGCGCGGAGCGCAAACCGACCGCGAAGCAGGACACCGGCCGCGAGTTCCCGCAGGCGCGCATCGACGCGCTGCCGGAACCGCAGGCGCCCGGGGATATCGACAGCTACGACCTGCTGGTCACCGGCGTCGGCGGCACCGGCGTCATCACGGTCGGCCAGCTGATCACGATGGCCGCGCACCTCGAGGGCAAGGGCGCGAGCGTGCTCGACTTCATGGGCTTCGCGCAGAAGTTCGGCCCGGTGCTGTCCTACATCCGCCTCGCGGACACGCCGGCCAGGCTGAACCAGGTGCGGATCGAGCGGCAGCACGCCGACGCGCTGATCGGCTGCGACCTGGTCGTCAGCTCCTCGCCGCAGGCCTCGAAGACCTACCGGAAAGACCACACGCGCGCCGTGCTGAACACGACCGAGATGTCGACGGCCGACTTCGTCCGGCACCGCGACGCGAGCCTGCGCGCGACTGACCGCGTCGGCGCGATCCGCGAGGTCGTGGGCGAAGAGCGGCTGTCGCTGGTCGCCGCGAACGAGCTCGCGCAGAAGCTGCTCGGCCACACGATCTACGCCAACGTGCTGATGCTCGGCTACGCGTACCAGCAGGGGCTGGTGCCTGTCTCGCTCGCGGCCCTGGAGCGCGCGATCGAGCTGAACGGCGTCGACGTCGAGACGAACCGGCAGGCCTTCGGCTACGGCCGGCTCGCGGCCGCCGCGCCGGAGTTCGTGGAAAAAGAGCTGTCGGCGAACGTCGTGACGCAGGTCGTCTCCGAGAGCCTCGACGAGCTGATCGAGCGCCGCCGCGCGTTCCTCGTCGACTACCAGGACGAGGCACTCGCGAATCGCTACGCGTCACTCGTCGAGCGCGTGCGCGAGGCGGAGAAAGACGCCGGCGGCACGGCCTTCGAGTTCGCCGACGCCGTCGCCCGCGCGTACTTCAAGACGCTGGCCTACAAGGACGAGTACGAGGTCGCGCGCCTGCACACGCAGACCGGCTTCCTCGAGGACCTGAAACGAACCTACGGCAGCAAGGCAAAGATCCGCTTCCACCTCGCGCCGCCGGTCCTGAACGGCAAGCGCGACGCGCGCGGCCGGCCGCTGAAGAAAGAGTTCGGCGCGTGGGTCATCCCGCTGTTCCGGCTGCTCGCGAAGCTGCGCCGGCTGCGCGGCACGAAGCTCGACGTCTTCGGCATGACCGCGGAGCGCCGCATGGAGCGCGCGCTGATCGGCGAGTTCGAAGAGACGATCGACACGCTGCTCGCCGGACTCACCGCCGAACGCGTGAGCCCCGCCGCAGAGATCGCGAAGCTCTACCTCGACGTCCGCGGCTACGGCCCGGTCAAGGAAGACGCGGTTGCGAATCTCCGCAGGCGCCGCGATGATGCCCTGGACGACTACGCCCGGGACGCCCGCCAGGCCGCATGATCACTTGCCGGAAAGTTCGGCGGCCGGGAAATCACTGATACCGCACATACTTGCAAGCTAGCATCGCACTCAATTGAACCTTGGTGGATACCACAATGGCACGTTTTTCTCGCCGGCCGCGATTGCTTTCTTGTGGTTTTCCAATACTTGGGCTCTCTGGTATGAGCGCTCCTGGTATTGCCGAAACATAATCTCGACTTGCTTGATGGACAAGACGCTTGGTGCCATCTCAATAACCAAGCGCTCATATTCATCTATGTTTTCCAAGTGCTGCTCAAAACGGTCAATAGGCGTCATCTCTGCAGAGTCATTGACACCACCGATCTTGTCGTCGGTTTCAATCAGAATTTCTAACAAGCCCTTGACTTGATCATCACGCAGGGGCTCGCCCTGCATCTTCAGCATCCTCTGAAGTTGCTGTGCCTCACCGAATTGGTTTCGATTTCGCTCCCATTCCAAGAACTGATCTAGTTTCGAGACACCGAGAATTGAAGTGAGTCGCCCGATTCGATCATCTGCAGTCATTGGACTAGATGTAATACCCGATGACCGTCCGGACGAAAGCGCATCTTCTATCAGGAATGACCATATCGCATTGTATTGCTCATCCGTCAGATTAAGCATCTTTAGAAGAAGTGAGTACGATTGCTCCAGCTCTTCCTCCACCGCTTCTCGAGCCAGCCTTTCAGATTCCTCGATAGAGATTGTTGTCGTTCGTGTTGTCACTGCCTCGAGGGGGTCTTCTGACGGACGAATTAAGTTTTCGGTCGATCCGACATCTTTGCCTTGACCGATCGCCCCTTCACGCTCCACGATTCCAGCATCGATCGGCCCGGTCTCATACAGGCCATTTCGAACTTCTTCTGACATACCGGTGACTTCGGTCGTAATCTCAAAATAGATAACAGAACCTGCAAGCATGAGGATCACCGCTACGATCGAATATCGATTTGATCGCTTCACAATTCGCTCGTCTATTGGGTGCGGAGCACTACCTGCTATCTTCGGCTAACTCGTTCATTGCCGATACTTCACCAAGAAAGTCGATATCCTTGGCCGGCGGGGCGTCCGCAGTGACATTCTCCACAGCTTTTCGAATGTGCTCCAGACTTGGCGGAAACGGCCATTTCCAGCCATTTACGAGTACGGTCGGTGTCCCTTGAATTCCAAGCTGGTTTGCAAGTAAAACACTTTCTGCAATTCTGTCCGTACCTTGAGTCTCTTGCATGCAGTTTTTGAACTGAGCAATGTTCTCGATATCCGCTTCCGATGCGAATCTATCCCACGGATCGCCCGCTAGCATCGCTTGACTCCGGAAAATTACTGATCTCATCAGGTCGAATCGATCTTGCCTGTGCGCGCATTCGGCGGCAATCTCAGCCACGATTGCGTGCTCATGATACGCCATTGGAAAAGGCACGAATGTGAAAGAAACCTCATCAGGGTATTGACGACGAGCCGCTCTCACAGTCTCCTCAAAAGCAGCACAGTAAGGGCATTGGTAATCGATAAATTCGACTATTTGCACAGGCGCATCGTCAGGGCCGCTTCGCCGCCCAACCGCCAACGCGTCTCGCCAATTCACCAAGTAGATCGCGCTCCATTCGCTATCAAGTCCACTCGACAGAGGTGACGCACTAATATTCTTCAGCTCTCTATCAACAACCAGCGCTGTCGATACGAATGCGCAGATCACCAATGCCCACAGAACGACTTCGAATTTTTGCGATTGATCGTTAGTCACAGCTTCATTGGGCAGTCAATTTTAGAACGCGTCGTCATTCTAGGGACGAGGACGTTGATTATTGCAATAGAGACGGCCATAACTGCAACCGCCAATATTGTCTCTGCATCTCCAAGACACAGTGCAGCACCCCGGAATACCTCCAGTTGTTGTGAGACAATATTGCTCAAGCTCCGTGTCAGAGTATTGATTGCAATTCTGCGACAGGCAGATCACACCATCTTGGCATCCGCCACCAGCGCAAGCATCGTCTGTAGCAAGAATTGCGCCGTTCATGATCACTAGAATGATCGACACCATTAGAGGTCGGTTCGGCGCCATAACACTTTCCTCCGCAGACTCGGAAATAGTGGGCCGCATACTGCCAAATTGTCGGATGCGCGAACCGACTGCCAATGCAGATGGAGCCTGGCGAAAAACCTTAAGTGAATTTGACCTTTGGCTGAATAGCCGTATTTAAGTTGTTATCGGCCAAACTTATGGTTTTTCTGTTCGGCACCTTGAGAGTTGGTAGCTTGCTCTGAATGAAGATGGTGTCAGTCCAATGCGACGCCGAAAAAAGCGGATGAAGCTCGTTGGATCGTGATAGCCGACCTGAGCTGAAATCTGAGAGATCGGGAGGGTGCTGTCAGCAAGCATTTTCTTAGCGTGCTCGATACGAATCTCTTGTTTCCATTCTCGGAAGGTGATGCCGACTCGCGCGCGAAAATAGGTTGAGAAATAGTGTTCTTCCAAACACACCAATCTCGCAGCGTCAGCCAAACTCAGTTCGTAAATAGCCTCAGATCGGAGGTAGCTATGCAGCCGGCACAACCTCTGATCCGCAAGAAGAAGCTGTAAGCGTTTTTCCTCAGCATTCATTCCTGCTCCTCGGAAATCGCAAGTATCGAGGCGATTGCCTATATGGGTTACGCCACAACAGAGGAAATCCGTGCTTCCCCGTTTCTTGCCATTGGCCTGCGACGACTCCCAGTGTCGGCGTTCATTGGCAACTGCTCGTTGATCTTAAGTTCGTGGCTTCGCGGGACTACTTGTTCTGTGGCCGTGCTCGGTGATGCATTTCAAAAAGTTGCTCTGCAGGTGAGACCCCGGCGCCGACTCTGTTGATCAAATAGCGGTGGACTACGAACCAATTCGAAAAGATTGTTGCGACCTAAGGTTTCCGACATGCCGTATAGCGGTCAACCCAAAAAGATTCGTTGGAATCCTTCAATGGTTTTCCGATGCGGTATCCCCGATACCCGGTGGAGCTGAACCAATGCGTTCGCCTCGAATACACCACAAGTTCAGTCCACCCCCCCAGATTGTCAAGTTTGGTATTTTTGGATCACTAATCGATTGATTTGCAAAGAAACCTCACATGTCGACGACTGTTGCGGCCTGATTCGCGGGGTCTCAACGGCTATTTCGGCATCGGTCATTGTAGATAGACACTTCGATACATTTCGGACATAGCGAGAATCTGCAACGACGAGCTACGATTAAGTAGTAGCGTGAAGCAACACGGCTTGGCGACGTCAATCAGGGTCCTCTGAAGAAGGAAGCGGTTGCGAAACTCCGAACCCGCCGCGAAGATGCCTTGCAAGACTACACCCGGGACGCCCGCCAGGCCGCCTGATCCCGGCCACCCGACGATCCGCAGGACACGCATGGCCGCAACCGCGCCCGCCCACGGGCTCCACTACGAGTTCGCCGACACGCCGGCCACCGGTAGCACGCAGCCGGTCGCCGACGGCGTGCGCTGGCTGCGCATGCCGCTGCCGTTCGCGCTCGCGCACATCAACCTGTGGCTGCTCGACGACGGCGACGCCTGCGTCGTCGTCGACACCGGCCTCAACACGAGCAAGGTGACCGCGCTGTGGAGCACGCTGCTCGACGGCGAACTCGCCGGGCGGCGCATCGAGCGGGTCGTCTGCACACACATGCACCCGGACCACCTCGGCAACGCCGGCTGGCTGTGCGAACGCACGGGCGCCGAACTGTACATGACCCGCCAGGAATACCTGTACGGGCGCGTGCTGGTCGGCGACACCGGGCGCCCGGCGCCGGCCGCCGGCCTCGACTTCTACCGCGCCGCCGGCTTTCCGGACGATGCGCTGGAGCGCTACCGCGAGACCTTCGGCATGTTCGGCCGCTACGTGTCCGCACCGCCCGACCGCTACCGGCGCCTCGAGGACGGCGACCGGCTCGCGATCGGCGGGCGCGACTGGCACGTCGTCGTCGGCAACGGGCATTCGCCGGAGCATGCCTGCCTGTACTGCCCGGAGCTGAACCTGCTCTTGTCCGGCGACCAGGTGCTGCCGACGATCTCGTCGAATATCGGCGTCTGGCCGACCGAGCCACAGGCGAACCCGCTGGCCGACTGGCTCGCGTCAATCGAGAAACTGCACGCGCGGCTGCCCGACGACGTGCTGGTGCTGCCGGCGCACGGCCGGCCGTTCCGCGGCCTGCATGCGCGCCTCGAGGCGCTGCGCGACGAGCACCTCGACGGGCTCGAGGCGCTCGAGACCCTGTGCCGGGAGCCACTGCGCGCCGTCGATGCGTTCCCGGCGCTGTTCCGCAGCGAGGTGCCGCCCTCCGAGATGATCATGGCGACGGCCGAGGCGCTCGCGCACCTGAACTGGCTGATCGCCGAGGAGCGCATCGAGATCGAGCGTGACGCCGACGGCGTCGACTGGTACCGGCGCCGCTGAGCGCAAGCGCCCGGCCTGTCGCGGGCCGGTCGATCGTGCCAGTATTGGCCGCTGTCCACGCTTTGCCGGAGCCACCATGACACGCCGCTTTCTGTCGTTGCTCGCCGCTTTCCTGCTCGTCGCCTGCTCGCCCGCCGAATCGCCGCCGCCTGCGGTCGAGGCCGACGCGCCGCCGCCCGCGAGGGCCGCCGCGGTCGCGATGCCGGACAGCTACGCCGCAGAGGTCGCCGAGGACGTGCTGCGCGCGGGCGGCAATGCGGTCGACGCGGCGATCGCGGTCGGCTTCTCGCTGGCCGTGACCTACCCGGAAGCCGGCAACATCGGCGGCGGCGGCTTCATGCTGATCCGGATGGGCGACGAGGCCAGCTTCCTCGACTACCGCGAGGTCGCGCCGCTCGCCGCGCACCCGGACATGTACCTCGACGCCGAGGGCAAGGTCATTCCCGGCGCCAGCCTGGTCGGCCACCTGGCCGTGGGCGTCCCGGGCACGGTCGCCGGCATGTGGGCCGCGCACCAGCGCTACGGCACGCTGCCGTGGAAGGACCTGGTCACGCCGGCCGTCGCGCTCGCGCGCGACGGCTTCGAGGTGCCGGCGGCGCTGGGCCAGGGCATGAAGTCGCTGGATTTCATCGGCGGCGCGGCGCAGACGAACTTCGACGAGTACTTCGCCGGCATGCAGACCGGCGAGATCTTCCGCCAGCCGGAACTCGCCGCGACGCTCGCGCGCATCGCGGAGCGGGGCCCGGAGGACTTCTACCGCGGCGAGACCGCGGACCTGATCGTCGCCGAGATGGAGCGCGGCGGCGGGCTCATAACGCACGAAGACCTCGCCGCCTACAAGGCCGTCTGGCGCGAGCCGCTCAAGGCCTCCTGGCGCGGCTACGAGCTGCTGGCCGCACCGCCGCCGTCCTCGGGCGGCTTCGCGGTCGTGCAGCTCCTGAAGATGAAGGACTACCTCGCGCACCTGTTCGAGGAGCTGCCGCACAACTCGCCGGGCTACATCCACCTGGTCGCCGAGATGGAGAAGCGCGTGTTCGCGGACCGCGCCGAGTACCTGGGCGATCCGGACTACGTCGACACGCGCATCAACGAGCTGCTGGACGACGAGTACATCGCGCGCCGCGCCCGCGAGGTGAACCCGCACGCGATCTCGACGCTCGAGGAATCGCCCCCGGGGCTCGAGTCGCCGGACACGACGCACTACTCGATCGTCGACGCCGACGGCAACGCGGTCGCGAATACCTACACGCTGAACCTGAGCTTCGGCAGCCGCGTCGTCGTCGAGGGCGCGGGCTTCCTGCTGAACGACGAGATGGACGACTTCAGCGCCAAGCCCGGCGTCGCGAACACCTACGGCGTCGTCGGCTTCAAGGCCAACGAGATCCAGCCCGGCAAGCGCATGCTGTCGTCGATGTCGCCGACGCTGCTGGTGAAGGACGGCGAGGTGCAAATGGTCGTCGGCACGCCCGGCGGCACGACGATCTTCACCTCCGTGTTCCAGGCGATCGTCAACGTCGTCGACTTCGGCATGACGCCCGCGCAGGCCGTCGGCGCGACCCGCTTCCACCACCAGCTGATGCCGCCGACCGTCGTCACCTACAGCCCCGGCCGGCCGCTGCCCGACGAGACGATCTCGGCGCTCGGCGACCGCGGCTGGCAGGCCATCCCGCACCCGTGGGAGTTCTGCGACCTGAAGGTGATTGAGCGCACCGACACCGGCCTCGAC
>CALALV010000069.1 GCA_937925605.1 uncultured Woeseia sp. | reverse complement strand
CAGTCGTCGTCGGCGTCGAGCGCCTGCTCGGCGAGCAAGGCCCGCGCGCCGGCGTGCGCGGCGAGGTCGAAGTCCGCGGCGATCTCGGCGCGCTCGGCGCCGTCGCGAACGACCGTCGCGCTGCCGCGCTCGCCGAGCACCAGCGCGAGCGCGTCGACGAGTATCGACTTGCCGGCGCCGGTCTCGCCGGTCAGCACCGTCATACCGGCGCCGAACTCGACCTCGACCGCGTCGATGATCGCGAAATTCCGTACCTGCAGGCTGGTCAGCACGCGCTCAGCTCCCGCTGTCGCCGGCCGGCCCGCGGCGCCGGCTGTCGCGGCCCCAGTGCAGCTTCGAGCGCAGGATCTCGTAATAGTCGTACCCGGGCGGGTGCACGAGGCGCACGCGCTTGTCGGCCGCGCGGATGACGAGTCGGTCTTCCGGCGCCAGCTCGCCGAGCGTGTGGCCGTCCGCGGTTACCTCGGCCTTCGTGTCCGCCCGTTCCAGCACCCGCACCTCGATCTCGGCGGTGGCTGGCACGACGATCGGGCGGTCGGACAGCGTGTGCGGGCAGATCGGCACCAGCGCGACCGCGTCGAGCGCCGGCTCGATGATCGGTCCGCCACAGGACAACGCGTAGGCCGTCGAGCCGGTCGGGGTCGCGACGATCAGGCCGTCTCCGGAGTGGGCGTTGACGAAGCGGCCGGCGATCCGCGTCTCGAAGTCCACCATGCGGCCGGTCTCGCGCCGCTGCAGTACTACGTCGTTGAGCGCGTGCGCGCGGCCGAGCGTCTCCCCGTCCCGGCGTCGCTCCGCCAGCAGCAGCAGGCGCGTTTCGAGACCGAAATCGCCGGCCAGCACCTGGTCGACGCTCTCGAGCATCTCGGTCGGGGTGATGTCGGCGAGGAAGCCGAGGCGGCCGCGGTTCACGCCGAGCAGCGGAATGTCACGCTCGTAGGCGACCCGCGCCGCGTGCAGCATCGTCCCGTCGCCGCCGATCGCGATGATCAGGTCCGCCTGCCGGGCCATGGCACGCTCGTCGACCTGGCGCACCGGAAGTTCGAAGTTCTCGGTGGAGTCGGCGATCACGTCGGCCCCGGCAGCGCGCAGGTGTTCCGCGAGCTTGAGCATCGGCTCCGAGACGCGCGGATCCTCGTCGCGCCCGAGTACGGCTATGGTCCTGAAGTGCATACGCGCCCGGGCAATCAGCCGGAAAGCGGCGATTGTTGCAAACCGCGGGGGTCCCGCCAAGCAGCATTCGGGCGGCCCGCCGCACGGTTTCGTCCATCGGGCGGGCTTGTACGCGCCGCCCGCTGCGTATACTTTTTCTAACGACCCGGGCTGACGGTCAGCCCCGGGCGAACGGACGCTCGAGGCGATGGCGAGACAGGCAGTCACCGAAGCACCGGACGAGCGCGCGCGCCACCTGCTCAAGGTGCTGATCCAGCGCTTCATCCGCGACGGCCAGCCGGTCGGCTCGCGCACGCTGTCGCGCGACTCCGGCCTGGAGTTGAGCCCGGCGACGATCCGCAACGTGATGTCCGATCTCGAGGAGATGGGCTTCGTGTCCGCGCCGCATACTTCGGCGGGGCGGGTGCCGACGCCGCGCGGCTACCGCATGTTCGTCGACACGCTGGTCCAGTACCGGCGGCCGGGCGAGGACGACATCCGCCGCCTGCAGAAGCGCCTCGCCGGCAGCGGGGACGACCCGGACCGGCTGGTCAACTCGGTCTCGACCGCACTCTCGCGCCTGACCCGGCTGGCGGGCGTCGTCACGGTGCCGAAAGGGCAGCACGCGACGCTGAGGCAGATCGAATTCCTGCCGCTGTCGGACAACCGCGTGCTCGCGATTCTCGTCATCAACGACCGCGAGGTGCAGAACCGCATCCTGCACACGGAGGCCAACTACAGCGCCGACGAGCTGGTGCGCGCCGCCAATTTCATCAACGAACACTACGCCGGCGTGGAGCTCGGCGAGATTCACGGACGCCTGCTTCGCGACCTGGAGAACATCCGCGATTCGATGAACCAGGCGATGCTGGACATCATCAGCGTCGCGCAGTCCGCGATGGAGGGTGCGCGGACGCCCGAGAGCGGCTTCGTCGTCACCGGCGAGACCAACCTGATGGGCTTCGCCGAGCTGTCCGACATCGACAAGCTGCGGCGCCTGTTCGACGCGTTTTCGCGCAAGCAGCTGATGATCGACCTGCTGGATCGCAGTATCAATGCGAACGGCGTGCAGGTGTTCATCGGCGAGGAGTCCGGCTACCAGATCCTCGACGACTGCTCGGTCGTCACCGCGCCGTACCGGATCGACGACGACAAGATCGGCGTGCTCGGCGTCATCGGGCCGACCCGGATGGCCTACGACCGGGTCGTGCCGATCGTCGAGGTGACCGCGCGCATGCTCGGCTCCGCCCTCGATCCGGCCTCCTGAGGCCGTTCCCGGCCGAAAAACCGCTCGCCGGCCTTGATATTCGCGGGTCCGGCCCCAGAATTGCCCGCAAGTTGCGGCCGGCGCAGCCTTTTGCCTGCGCGCCGGATACGCCGGAACGAACCGAACTGAGGGGAGACGACCGAAGATGACGGAAGAGGCACAGCGCAGGGAGCCCGAGGGCGCCGCCGACGACGCGGCGGCCGGCGAGGCACAGCGCGGCAGCGACGAGACCACGACCGGCGCCGCAGATGCGGCCGCCGAGGCCGAGCGCGAGCGGGCCCGGGCGGACGAGAACTGGGACAAGTACCTGCGCGCCATGGCAGAGCTCGAAAACGTCCGCAAGCGCGCGAGCCGGGACGTCGAGAAGGCGCGCCGCTTCGCGCTGGAGCCGTTCGCGAAGGAGCTGCTGGACGTCCGTGACAGCCTCGAGATGGGTCTCGCGGCCGCCGCGGACAGCGGCGCAGGGGCGGTGACCGAGGGCGTCGAGGCCACGCTGAAACAGCTCTCCGGCACGATGGAGCGCTTCGGCATCGTTGAAGTGAATCCCGAGGGCGAGCCGTTCGACCCGCAGCAGCACGAGGCGATGACGATGCAGCCTTCGCCGGATGCCGAGCCCGGCACCGTGCTGACCGTCTTCCAGAAAGGATACTCGCTGAACGGCCGCCTGCTGCGGCCGGCGCGGGTCGTCGTCGCCGAGGCCCCGGCCGGGACCGGCAGCGGCGACTGAGGCCGCGCTTGAAAGGCGCGCGCCCGGCCCCACTAACGAGCCAGCTCACAGATTTGTAACGAATTCGGAGATTTGCACATGGCAAAAGTCATCGGGATCGACCTCGGCACGACCAATTCGTGCGTTGCCGTCATGGAAGGCGACAAGCCGAAGGTCATCGAGAACAGCGAGGGCGATCGCACGACCCCGTCGATCGTCGCTTTCACCAAGGACAACGAGGTGCTGGTTGGCCAGTCGGCCAAGCGCCAGGCCGTGACGAATCCGCGCAACACGCTGTTTGCGGTCAAGCGCCTGATCGGTCGCCGCTACTCCGACGAGGTGGTGAGCCGCGATATCGACATGGTGCCGTACAAGATCGTCAAGGCCGACAACGGCGACGCGTGGGTCGAGGCCAACGGCAAGGCGATGGCGCCGCCGGAAGTCTCGGCGCGCGTGCTCATGAAGATGAAGAAGACCGCCGAGGAGTACCTCGGCGAAGAGGTCAGGGAAGCGGTCGTGACCGTGCCGGCCTACTTCAACGATTCGCAGCGCCAGGCGACCAAGGACGCCGGCCGCATCGCGGGCCTCGAGGTCAAGCGCATCATCAACGAGCCGACGGCCGCGGCGCTCGCCTATGGCATGGACAAGAAGCGCGGCGACGCGAAGATCGCCGTCTACGACCTCGGCGGCGGCACCTTCGATATCTCGATCATCGAGATCGCGGAGGTCGACGGCGAGCACCAGTTCGAGGTGCTGTCGACCAACGGTGACACCTTCCTCGGCGGCGAGGACTTCGACTCGCGGATCATCGAGTACCTGGTGGCCGAGTTCAAACGCGAGAGCGGCGTCGATATCAGTAAGGACCCGCTGGCCATGCAGCGCCTGAAGGAAGCTGCCGAGAAGGCCAAGATCGAGCTGTCCTCGAGTTCGCAGACCGAGATCAACCTGCCGTACATCACGGCGGACGCGTCCGGTCCGAAGCACCTGAACATCAAGCTGACGCGCGCGAAGCTCGAGTCGCTGGTGGAGGAGCTGATCCAGCGCACGATCGAGCCGTGCAAGATCGCGATCAAGGACGCGGGCCTCAAGGTCGGCGACATCGACGACGTGATCCTGGTCGGCGGCCAGACGCGCATGCCGAAAGTGCAGGAGGCCGTGCAGAACTTCTTCGGCCAGGAGCCGCGGCGTGACGTCAATCCGGACGAGGCCGTCGCACTCGGCGCGGCGATCCAGGGCGGCGTGCTCGCCGGCGACGTCAAGGACGTGCTGCTGCTCGACGTGACCCCGCTGTCGCTCGGCATCGAGACGCTCGGCGGCGTCATGACCAAGCTGATCGAGAAAAACACGACGATCCCGGCGAACGCCGAGCAGGTTTTCTCGACCGCCGACGACAACCAGACGGCCGTGACCATCCACGTGCTGCAGGGCGAGCGCGAGCGCGCGGCCGACAACAAGTCGCTCGGCCGCTTCGACCTGGCGGACATCCCGCCGGCACCGCGCGGCATGCCGCAGATCGAGGTGACCTTCGACATCGACGCAAATGGCATCCTGAACGTGTCGGCCAAGGACAAGGCGACCGGCAAGAGCCAGAACATCGTCATCAAGGCATCGAGCGGCCTGTCCGAAGACGAGATCGAGAAGAGGGGCGCCGGCGACGAGAGCCATGCCGACGAGGACAAGAAGTTCCGCGAGCTGGTCGACGCCCGCAACAAGGCGGACAGCCTGATCCACGCGGCCGAGAAGTCCGTCAAGGAAATCGGCGACAAGGCGAGCGACGATGACAAGGCCGCGGTCGGGAAGGCCGTCGAGGACCTGCAGGCGGCGCTGAAGGGCGACGACATCGCCGAGATCGAGGCGAAGACGACGGCGCTGGCCGAGGCGTCGGCCGGCATTGCCCAGAAGCTGTATGCTGAGCAGGGCGCCGACGCAGCGGCCGAGGGCGCTGCCGCCGGCGCGGACGGTTCCGCCGAGCGGGCGGACGACGACGTCGTCGATGCCGAGTTCGAGGAAGTCGACGAGAAGGACAAGGGCCGCAAGGCCAACTGAGGGAGCGGGCCGCGCCGCGCGGCCCCGCCGCAAGGAAAAAGCCGCCGCCGCGGTCTCCGGCGCGGCGGGGCCGGGCGGGCGCGGTGGCGGGCGGCCCCGTGGCGGTGCCGCGGCGC
>CALALV010000068.1 GCA_937925605.1 uncultured Woeseia sp. | reverse complement strand
TATCCTGCTTCAACAGCAATGGCGGCTCGTTCAGGAGAACGTCGCGCGCGACGCCGCCGAAGGTGGCGGTGACCGCCCCCATGAAAATCGCGATGACGGCGGGGGCGTTCGCCTCCAGCGCGGACTGCGCGCCGATGACCCCGCTCTGCGCGACGCTGATCACCGCGGCCAGCGGGCCGATCGCGTTGGCGACGTCGTTCGAGCCGTGCGCGAAGGCCATCGAGCAGGCGGTGACGATCATCAGCACGCCGAACACGCGCTCGACCGTGTAGAAATGCTGCTTCTTCTCCGCCTTGGGATCCGGCTTGATGCGCGCGATTGCGAACTTGCCGATGACGGCGACGACGAACGCGATCGCGATGGCCAGCAGGTAGCTGTTGGTCAGGTCGATCTCGAGACCGACGTGCTTCAGGCCTTTCAGGATCGTCACCAGCGTGATCGTGAAGGCCGCGAGAAACATGTAGACCGGCACGTAGCGGCGCGCCCGCTCGAGCGGGTCCGGCTGGCTGAGGATGAGCCGCTGCACGCTGGCGAAGATCAGGAACGCGATGAAGCCCGCGGTCAGCGGCGAGACGACCCAGCTCATGACGATCGTGCCGACCTGGCCCCACTGCACCGCGTCGACGCCGATGCCGACGGCGGCGAAGCCGACGATCGCACCGACGATCGAATGTGTCGTCGACACCGGCCAGCCGTTGCGCGAGGCGACCAGCAGCCAGGTGCCGGCGGCCAGCAGCGAGGCCAGCATGCCGTAGACGAGCAGCTCCGGGGTGTCGCTCAGCAGGTCCGCGTCGACGATGCCCTTGCGTATCGTCGAGGTCACCGCGCCGCCGGCAAGCACCGCGCCCAGGAATTCGAACACGGCAGCGACCAGTATCGCCTGCTTGATCGTAAGCGCCCGCGAGCCGACCGAGGTCGCCATCGCATTCGCCACGTCGTTCGCGCCGATACCCCAGGCCATGAACAACCCGAAGATCGCGGCGAGCGCAATATAAAGAATTTCCGCTTCCATGAGCAGCGACCCCGTCGCGCCTGGTGGCGCTTGTTCTTAGTGAGAGAGCAGCAGTTCGAGCCGGCGCCCGACGCGCTCGGCCATGTCGGCGATTTCGCCGGTCAGCTCGATGACCCGGTACAGGAATATCACGGTGACCGGGTCGAGCCCGGACTCGATCCGGAACAGGCCGGCGCGCAGCGCGGCCTGGCGGTCGTCCGTGTCGCTCTCGATCCGGTCGAGTTCCTCGATCAGCGATTCGACCAGCGACACCTCGGCGCCACGGAAACCGCTCGTGAACAGCTCGTCCAGTTCGCGCACGCTCTTGCGCGCCTGCTTGGCCGCGTCGACGTTGCGCCGGACGAATTCGAGGAAATCGGCGGCGATCGGCTCCGGGATGTGCATGCGCCGGCCGAGCACGAGGCCCGAGACGTCTTTGGCGCGGTTCGCCATCTTGTCCTGCACCAGCAGCAGCTGCAGCAGGTCTTCGCGCGGCACCGGCATGAACAGGCTTTTCGGCAAGTGCAGGCGAATTTCCTTTTTCAGGTCGTCCGCCTCGTGTTCCAGCGCCTCGATGCGATCCCGGCAGCCGGCAGCGCGCTCCCAGTCGCCGTCGACGACGGCGGCGAAGAAGTCATTCAGCTGCTTGCTGCACTGGTACGCGATATCGCAGTGCTTTTCGAGCGGCTGCACCGGCGACGTACCGAATATGTTCGCGAGCATGTTCGCCAAGACCTTCCCTCCCCCGGTGCCGCGCGCGGCCGTTCGGCTGGCGCCGATTCTGATTTTTCGCTGCGGCGGGGCGATGGTAGCACAGGCCCGGCAGCGAATCGGCGGGTGGACGGCGCATGCTAGACTCCGGCCTTTTTTGGACCGACGGAGGAACGCGGTGGCCTACTGGCTGATGAAATCAGAGCCGGATGCCTACAGCATCGAGGACCTCGAGCGCGACGGCCGCGAGCCCTGGGACGGCATCCGCAACTACCAGGTGCGCAACATGCTGCGCGACGACATGCAGGTTGGCGACGAGGCCTTCTTCTACCACTCGAGCTGCAAGGTGCCCGCCGTGGTCGGCATCGTGCGCATCGCGAGCGAAGCCTATCCCGATCCCACCCAATTCGACCCAGAGTCGAAGTATTACGACCCGAAGAGCAGCGAAGACGACCCGCGCTGGCTGCTCGTCGACGTCGAGTTCGTGCGCAAGCTCGAGCGGCCGGTGCCGCTGTCCGAGATCAAGGAGCAGCCGGGGCTCGACGGCTTCCTGCTGACGAAGCGCGGCAACCGGCTGTCCATCTTCCCGGTGGACCCGGACCACTGGGACGCGGTGCTCGCGCTCGAATGACCCGCCGCCTCTTCAAGGCTGCCCTCCTGTTCGCGGCCGGCGCGCTGGTCGTGCTGGTCGTCGCCGCGCTGCTCAGCTGGCCGGACCCGGTCGACTGGAGGCCCGCGCCGCCGGCGCTCGAGGGCGATCCGGACGCCTGGCTCGCCACCCGCGAGAACGCGGTGCCGGGCGACATCGTGGCCGGCACCGGCAAGCGCATCACCTGGCATGATCCGGCCACGCGCGAGCGGACGCCGCTCGCCGTCGTGTACCTGCTCGGCGTCTCGGCCAGCCGGCAGGAGATCGCGCCCGTGCCGGAGCGCCTTGCCGCGGCGCTCGGCGCCAACCTGTTCGAGACGCGGCTGGCCGGCCACGGCCTCGAGGCCGACGGCCTGGCCGGGGTCGCGGCCGAGGACTGGCTGCGCGACGCCGACGAGGCGCTTGCCGTGGGCGGCGCGCTCGGCGAGCGCGTGCTGCTGCTCGGCACGTCGACCGGCGCGACGCTGGCGCTGGCCAGGCTCGCCGCCGGCGACGCGCCGGGCGTCGCCGGGCTCGTCATGCTGTCGCCGAACTTCGCGCCGGCCGACCCGTCGGCCGACCTGCTCCTCGAGCCCGGCGGACCGCTGCTCGGCCGCCTGCTGGTCGGCGAGACGCGCGCGTTCGAGCCGCTGAACGAGTCCCAGGCGCGCTACTGGACGACCCGCTACCCGATGAGCGCGGTCGTCGAGATGATGCGCCTGGTGCGCTACGTGCGCGACAGCCTGCCGCTCGAGCTCGACCTGCCGATACTGGTGCTGATGATCCGCGAGGACCGGGTCATCGACGTGGACCGCGCTCTCGACGCTCTGTCGCTGATCGACTCCCCGGTGCTGCGGATACTCGCGGTCACGAGCGACGACCCGGCGCGGCACGTGCCGGCCGGCGACGTGCTGGCACCCGCGCAGACGGCGATTACCGTCACGCGCATCCGCGGTTTCGTCGAGGATCACGTGCTGGGCGAGCGCCGGCGGGACGCACTATAATTCCGGCACCGGGAAACGGGCGCGCGGTCCGCGCGCCCCGGGGGGAAACGACATGCAACGCCTGACGATGACGACGGCCGGCATCGGCCTCGCGCTCCTGACGCTCGCCGCCTGCTCGCGGGACGCCGCGAACGACGCGCCCGCGGCCGGCGAAGACCGCCTGAGCCTCGCCCAGCGCGCCGGCGCCCCGCTGTTCGACGGCATGGGCGACCACCATCACCCGATCACGACCAGCGACCCGGATGCACAGCGTTACTTCGACCAGGGCCTGGTCATCGACTTCGCGTTCAACCACGCGGAGTCCGCGCGCTCGTTCCGGGCCGCGCAGACGCTCGATCCCGAGTGCGCGATGTGCTACTGGGGCGAGGCGCTTGCGCTCGGGCCGAACATCAACGTCACCAGCAACGGCAAGGTCGTCATGTCCGACGAGGACCGTCGGACGGCGTTCGCTGCGATCAACAAGGCACTCGCGCTGAAAGACCGGGTCAGCCAGAAGGAACGCGACTACATCGACGCGCTGGCCGTGCGCTACAACGGCGACCCGGCCACGCCGCGCGAGCCGCTGGACGAAGCCTATGCCAGCGCGATGCGCGAGCTGTACGCGAAGTACCCGGGCGACGACGACGCCGCCGCGCTGTTCGCGGAATCGCTCATGAACACGATGCCGTGGGACTACTGGCTGGACCCGGAAAACCCGAAGCCGCGCACCGTCGAGGTCATCGACGCGCTGGAGACCGTGCTCGCACGCTCGCCGGAACACCCGATGGCGATACACCTGTACATCCACGCGGTGGAGGCCTCGTCTTCTCCGGGCCGGGCGGAAGCGCATGCCGACACGCTGTCCGACCTCGTGCCGGGCGCCGGCCACCTCGTGCACATGCCCTCGCACATCTACTGGCGGGTGGGCCGCTACCACGATGCGTCCAGCGCGAACGAGCGGGCCGCCGCGGTCGACGAGGCCTACATCGCGGCCTGCAACGCGCAGGGCTTCTACCCGGCCGCGTACTACCCGCACAACATCCATTTCCTGTGGGCCGCGTCGAGCATGGAGGGCCGCAGCGCCGTGGCGCTCGAGGCCGCGCGCAAGGTGGCGGCGAACGTGCAGCTGGAGATGATCGACGCCTACCCGAGCGTCGAGTTCTTCAAGACCATCCCGCTGCTGGCCCTGGTGCAGTTCGGCCGCTGGGACGAAATCCTCAAGGAGCCCGCGCCGCCTGCGCATCTCGAGTACTCGACGGCGATCTGGCACTACGCGCGCGGCACGGCATTCGCCAACCGCGGCGAGACCGGGCTCGCGCGGGCCGAGCACGCGGCGCTGGTCCCGCTCGCCGAGACCGCCGACGTCAAGTTCCTCGATACCGTGCAGTACCCGGCGTCGATGCTGCTCGCGATCGCCGACGCGCTGGTGCAGGGCGAGATCGCGATGGCCGAAGGCAACCACGACGCCGCCATCGCGCACTTCGAAGGAGCGGTTGCCGTGCAGGACGAGCTGCCGTACACGGAGCCGCCGTTCTGGTACTACCCGACGCGCCACTCGCTCGGCAAGGCCCTGCTCGCGGCCGGTGACGCCGCGGCGGCGGAGGCCGTTTACCGCCGCGACCTGGAGGATTACCCGCACAACGGCTGGGCGATGTACGGCCTGGTGCAGGCGCTGGAAGCGCAGGACAAGGACGCGAGCGAGGCCAGGCGGATGTTCGAGCACGCCTGGCAGCAGGCCGACGTCGAACTGAGCGCGTCGCGGATCTGAAGCGCGCGGCTAGCGGCCGTCGCGCGCGGCGAACGGGACTCGGCGCGGCCGCAGGGCCGGGCCGTGGGCCGGTGCCAGAGTGCTCCGACGGTGGCACGA
>CALALV010000067.1 GCA_937925605.1 uncultured Woeseia sp. | reverse complement strand
GCAGGATGATGCGGCGGCCGTCCGGCCGGATCACGTGGTCGACCTGCGGCTTGATATTCTCCCACTCGTACTTCTTCAGGTAGGCGACGTCGATCTCGTTGTCGAAGTGACCGATGTTGCAGACGATCGCCTGGTCCTTCATGCGATCGAGGTGACGGCCCTCGACGACGTGGTAGTTGCCGGTGGCGGTGACGATGATATCGGCCTGCTCGACGACTTCGTCGAGCCGCACGATGCGATAGCCTTCCATTGCCGCCTGCAGCGCGCAGATCGGATCGACCTCGGTGATCCAGACCGTGGCGCCGAGCGCACGCAGCGACTGTGCCGAGCCCTTGCCGACGTCGCCGTAGCCGCAGACGATCGCGACCTTGCCGGCCACCATGACGTCGGTGGCGCGCTTGATGCCGTCGACCAGCGACTCGCGGCAGCCGTACAGGTTGTCGAATTTAGATTTCGTGACCGAGTCGTTGACGTTGAAGGCCGGGCAGCCGAGCGTGCCGTCCTTCATCATGTCGTACAGGCGCTTGACGCCGGTCGTGGTCTCCTCGGAGACGCCGCGCACGCCCTTCATGAGCTCGGGGTACTTGTCGTGCATCACCTGCGTCAGGTCGCCGCCGTCGTCGAGCAGCATGTTCGGCTGCCAGCCGTCCGGGCCGTTGATCGTCTGCTCGACGCACCACCAGTATTCTTCCTCGGTCTCGCCCTTCCACGCGAATACCGGCACGCCGCTCGCCGCGATTGCCGCGGCCGCATGGTCCTGGGTCGAGAAGATGTTGCACGAGGACCAGCGCACTTCGGCGCCGAGCGCGGTAAGCGTCTCGATCAGCACGGCGGTCTGGATCGTCATGTGCAGGCAGCCGGCGATGCGTGCCCCGGCCAGCGGCTGGCTCGCGCCGAACTCCTCGCGCAGCGCCATCAGGCCCGGCATCTCGGTTTCGGCGATCGCGATTTCCTTGCGGCCCCAGTCGGCGAGCGCGATGTCGGCGACCTTGTAATCGTGTTCCTTGATGGCAACGGCTTCGCTGCTCATGGCGTTCTCCTGGTCAATCTGTTCGGGTACGGGAGCGGTACTGCTCAGGCCGCGGCGGCGCCGCGCAGCGCCTCGGCGCGGTCGGTGCGCTCCCAGCTCAGGTCTATGTCGTCGCGGCCGAAGTGGCCGTAGGCGGCCGTGGGCCGGTAGATCGGGCGGACCAGGTCGAGCATCTTCAGGATGCCGTAGGGCCGCAGGTCGAAGTGTTCCCGCACCAGCGCCGTCAGGCGTTCCTCGCTGACCTTGCCGGTGCCGAAGGTGTGCAGACTGATCGAGGTCGGCTCGGCGACGCCGATCGCGTAGGACACCTGGATCTCGCAGCGGTCGGCAAGCCCGGCCGCGACGATGTTCTTGGCGACGTAGCGGCAGGCGTAGGCCGCCGAGCGGTCGACCTTGGACGGGTCCTTGCCGGAAAAAGCGCCGCCGCCGTGCCGGGCCGAGCCGCCGTAGGTGTCGACGATGATCTTGCGGCCCGTCAGGCCGCAGTCGCCCATCGGCCCGCCGACCTCGAATCGCCCGGTCGGGTTGATGTGGTAGCGCACGTCGCGGGCCAGCAGTTCGGCCGGCAGCACCGGCTTGATGATCTCCTCGACGACTGCTTCCTCGAGGTCCTGCATGCGCACGTCGGCGCGGTGCTGGGTAGACAGCACGACCGCCTGGATCGAGACCGGCACGTTCTTCTCGTAGCGGAAGGTGACCTGGCTCTTCGCGTCCGGCCGCAGCCACGGCAGCTTGCCGTTCTTGCGAACCTCGGCCTGCCGGCGGACCAGCCGGTGGGCGTAGGTGATCGGTGCCGGCATCAGCACGTCGGTCTCGTTGCTGGCGTAGCCGAACATCAATCCCTGGTCGCCGGCGCCCTGTTCCTCCGGCGTGCCGCGGTCGACGCCCTGGCGAATGTCCGACGACTGCTTGCCGAGCGCGTTCAGCACCGCGCAGGACGCGCCGTCGAAGCCCATCGACGAGTCGCTGTAGCCGATTTCGAGGACGGTCTCGCGCACCAGCTCCTCGATGTCGACCCAGGCCTCGGTCGACACCTCGCCCGCGACCAGCACCATGCCGGTCTTCACCAGGGTCTCGCAGGCGACGCGCGCGGCGGGATCCTTCGCCAGGATCGCGTCCAGGACGGCGTCGGAGATCTGGTCGGAAATTTTGTCCGGGTGACCCTCGGAGACGGACTCGGAGGTGAACAGGAAGGAATCGCTCATGAGAAACGGGGCTGCGGCAGCGAAAACGACGCGCATTGTACCCTAGTGCCGCGACATTGCACCGGCACGCATTGTAACCCTCTGTATCGCGGCGAACGGCACGCGCCGCGCGGCGGCGGCTTGCGGGTCACGGGGCAAACAGGGAAAATGCCGTGGCCCGATCTCCCGCGGGCTCACGTCTTCAATCACTTTGACGGCCGCCGCGGCCGATACGAGCCCATGTCCCAGGAATCACCCCGCAGGACCGCCGCCACCGAGCCCCAGCGGCGGCAGCTCGCCAATGCCATTCGCGCACTCAGCATGGACGCCGTCCAGGCCGCCAATTCCGGCCATCCCGGAGCCCCGATGGGCATGGCCGACATCGCCGAGGTGCTTTGGAACGACTACCTGAAACACAATCCCGCCGATCCGCAGTGGGCCGACCGCGACCGCTTCGTGCTGTCGAACGGGCACGGCTCGATGCTGCTGTACAGCCTGCTGCACCTGACCGGCTACCCGCTGTCGCTCGATGAACTGAAGAATTTCCGGCAGCTGGGCGCACACACCGCGGGCCACCCCGAGTACGAGCCGGAACTCGGCATCGAGACCACGACCGGGCCGCTCGGGCAGGGGCTCGCGAACGCCGTCGGCATGGCGCTGGCCGAGAAGCTGCTGGCGGCGCGCTACAACCGGCCGGGCCAGCGGGTCGTGGATCACCGCACCTGGGTCTTCCTCGGCGACGGCTGCCTGATGGAGGGCATTTCGCACGAGGCCTGCTCGCTCGCCGGCACGCTGAAGCTCGGCAAGCTCGTCTGCCTGTACGACGACAACGGCATCTCGATCGACGGCGAAGTGCGCGGCTGGTTCACCGACGACACGGCCGGACGCTTCCGCGCCTACGGCTGGCACGTCGTCGAGGACGTGGACGGTCACGACCCGGCGGCCGTGGCCGCCGCGATCGACGAGGCGCTGGCCGACGGCGAACGGCCGTCGCTGATTTGCTGCCGCACCGTCATCGGCTTCGGCGCCCCGAACAAGCAGGGCACCGCCGCGACCCACGGCGCACCGCTCGGCGACGACGAAATCGCCGCGGCCCGCGCGGAGCTCGACTGGCAGCACCCGCCGTTCGAGGTACCCGCCGACATTCGCGCGGCCTGGGACGGCCGCGAGCGCGGGCGCGCCGCGCAGGACGACTGGGAGCGGCGCTTCGCCGACTGGGCGGCGGCGCACCCGGAGCTGGCCGAAGAATTCGCCCGCTGCCAGCGCGGCGAGCTGCCCGCCGACTGGGCGAGCTTCGCCGACGAGGCGATTGCGGCGATCGACGGCGACGGCGCCGACATGGCGACGCGCAAGGCCTCGCTGGTCGCGCTCGAGGCCTACGCGCCGCGGCTGCCGGAACTCGTCGGCGGTTCGGCCGACCTGACCGGCTCGAACCTGACGAAGCACTCCGGCTCGGTGCCGGTCGGCAGCGACGGCGCGGGCGGCAACTACGTCTACTATGGCGTCCGCGAGTTCGGCATGTCGGCCATCGCGAACGGGCTCGCGCTGCACGGCGGCGTCATCCCGTACACCGGCACGTTCCTGACCTTTTCCGACTACGCCCGCAACGCGCTGCGCATGGCGGCGCTCATGCGCGTCCGCCAGGTGTTCGTCTACACGCACGATTCGATCGGGCTCGGCGAGGACGGGCCGACGCACCAGCCGGTCGAGCACGTCGCGAGCCTGCGCATCATGCCGAACATGCAGGTCTGGCGGCCCTGCGACACGGTCGAGACCGCGGTCGCCTGGCGCGCCGCGCTCGAGCGCAGCGACGGGCCGACCAGCCTGGTGCTGACCCGCCAGGGCGTGCCGCACCAGTCGCGCAGCGCGGAGCAGCGCGCGGACATCGCGCGCGGCGCCTACGTGCTGAGCGACAGCGACGGCAAGCCGGACCTGCTGTTGCTCGCGACCGGTTCCGAGGTCGCGCTGGCGCAGGCCGCCGCGGCGCGGCTGCGCGAGGACGGCGTCGCCGTGCGCGTCGTGTCGCTGCCGTGCATCGAGGTCTTCGACGCGCAGCCGGCCGACTACCGCGCCGGGGTGCTGCCGCGCGACTGCACCCGGCGCATAGCGATCGAGGCCGGTGCGAGCGAGGGCTGGTGGCGTTTCGTCGGCACGGAGGGCCGCGTCATCGGGCTCGACACCTTCGGCGCGTCGGCCCCGGCGGGCAAGCTGTTCGACCACTTCGGCTTCACGCCGGACAACGTGATTTCCGTGGCCCGCGAACTGCTGGGCTGAAGTAGGCGCCGGCCGCGGCCGGCGTGACGACTCGACAGGAGAAAGCAATGACGATCAAGGTAGGCATTAACGGCTACGGCCGCATCGGCCGCAACATCCTGCGCGCGCTGTACGAGGGCGAGCGGCGCAAGGACATCGAGATAGTGGCCGTCAATGACCTCGGGGACGCGCAGACGAACGCGCACCTGACACGTCGCGACACGGCGCACGGACGCTTCCCCGGCAAGATCGAGGTCGACGGCGACTCGATGATCGTCAACGGCGACCGCATCAGGGTGCTGGCCGAACGCGATCCCGCCAAGCTGCCGTGGGGCAAGCTCGGCGTCGACATCGTCATGGAGTCGACCGGCCTGTTCAATTCAAAAGAGAAGGCGTCGGCGCACCTGAAGGGCGGCGCGAAGAAGGTGATCGTCTCGGCGCCGGCCGGCAGCGACGTGCCGACCATCGTCTACGGCGTCAACCACGACACGCTGAAGGCCTCCGACACGGTGATATCGAATGCCTCCTGCACGACCAACTGCCTGGCGCCGCTGGTCAAGCCGCTGCACGAGGCGATCGGCGTCGAGCACGGGCTGATGACGACGATCCATGCGTACACGAACGACCAGGTGCTGACTGACGTGTTCCACAAGGACCTGCGCCGGGCCCGCTCCGCCACGATGTCGCAGATCCCGACCAAGACCGGCGCCGCTGCCGCGGTCGGGCTGGTCCTGCCGGAACTGGCCGGGCGCCTCGACGGCTACGCGGTCCGCGTGCCGACCACCCACGTGCCCG
The DNA here is from genome assembly GCA_937925605.1 of uncultured Woeseia sp. GTDB lineage: Bacteria > Pseudomonadota > Gammaproteobacteria > Steroidobacterales > Woeseiaceae > Woeseia. Next base: position 32,862 of record CALALV010000067.1, on the reverse strand, counting down.
CGCTCGCCCTGGCCTTCGCCGCCGCGCCCGAGACCTCGATCGACGAGATCAACGAGATCATGAAGGCGGCCGCGGACGGCCCGCTCAAGGGCGTGCTCGCGTACAACGACGAGCCGCTGGTTTCGATCGACTTCAACCACGACCCGGCCTCGTCGACCTACGACGCCGGGCTGACGAAAGTCATGAGCGGGACGCTGGTCAAGGTGCTGTCGTGGTACGACAACGAGTGGGGCTTCTCGAACCGAATGCTCGACACGACCATCGCCTACGCCAACGCGGGCTGACGCGATGCTGCGGATGGCCGATCTCGAGCTCGCGGGCAAGCGCCTGCTGATCCGCGAGGACCTGAACGTGCCGCTCGAGGACGGCCGGGTCGCGAGCGATGCCCGCCTGCAGGCGGCGCTGCCGACGGTTCGCGCCGCGCTGGACGCCGGCGCGGCCGTCATCCTCGTGTCGCACCTCGGGCGACCGGAGGAGGGCAAGCCGGACCCGCAGTTCTCGCTCGCGCCGGTCGCCGCGTGGCTGGGCGAGGCGCTCGGCCGCGACGTGCCGCTCGTGAGCGACTGGTCTGGCGGCGTCGAGGTCGCGCCGGGCGACGTCGTGCTGCTCGAGAACATCCGCTTCGAAAAGGGCGAGAAGGCCTCGGACGACGCGCTGTCGAAGCGCCTCGCCGGCCTGTGCGACGTGTTCGTCATGGATGCCTTCGGCACCGCGCACCGCGCGCAGGCGAGCACTTACGGCGTCGCGAAATTCGCGCCCGTCGCCTGCGCCGGCCCGCTGCTCGCGCGCGAACTCGACGCGCTCGGCAAGGCAATCGAGAGCCCCGCGCGGCCGTTCGTCGCGATCGTCGGCGGCTCGAAGGTCTCGACCAAGCTCGACGTGCTCGATGCGCTGGCCGGCCTCGTCGACACGCTGATCGTCGGCGGCGGCATCGCCAATACCTTCATCGCCGCGGCCGGCCACGCGGTCGGCAAGTCGCTGCACGAGGCGGACATGCTGGACACGGCGAGGCGGCTCGCGGCGGGCGGCGAGGGGCGGGCCGCGATCCCGCTGCCGACCGACGTCGTCACTGCGGACCGCTTCGCGGCCGACGCCACGGCAGAGGTGCGCGCCGTCGACGCCGTCGGCGACGACGAGTTGATCCTCGACATCGGGCCGGAGACCGCCGCCCGCTTCGCGGAGCTGCTGGCCGGGGCGGGAACGATCATCTGGAACGGCCCGGTCGGCGTGTTCGAGTTCGACGCGTTCGGCGCCGGCACGCAGAAGATCGCCGAGGCGATCGCCGCGAGCGACGCGTTCTCGGTCGCCGGGGGCGGCGACACGCTGGCGGCCATCGACAGGTACGGCGTCGGCGAGAATATTTCCTATATCTCGACCGGCGGCGGCGCGTTCCTCGAGTTCGTCGAGGGCAAGACGCTGCCGGCAGTCGCGATGCTCGAGGAGCGGGCGAGGGCGCGCTAGCCGGCGCCCCGGTCCCAGGGGCCGCGGATCGCGAGCGTCAGGCCGCGGGCCTGGATGTTGACAAACAGCTCGCTGCCGTCCGGCGCGAAGCACACGCCGGCGAGCTCCGACGCACTGTACGCGTTGTCCGCGAGCGGGTACTGGCGCCCGTCCGGGGTGAGCCCGACGAGGCCGCAGTGCTCCGCCGTGTCCTCGCAGACGACGAGATCGCCCCACGGGCTCCAGGTAATGTTGTCGGCATGCCGCAGCAGGCTGTCGCGGGTCGCCTCCGCGACGAGCCGCAGGTTCCCGCCGTCCGCCGCGGGGCGGTAGGCGAATACCTGGCCCAGGCGCTCGCTGCCGCCGATCGTGCAGGTCATGACCAGCTCGCCGTCCGCGTAGCACAGGCCTTCGCCGCGCGCGAAGCGGGCCGCGCCGAGGCGCTGCCCGGTGAAGCGCAGGTCGTTCGACGCCGGGTCGGGTTCCGGCAGGTCCACCCAGGCGACCGGCAAGGACTCGCCCGGGTCGAGGTCGCGGGTCAGGCCCCAGTTGCGCGTGTCGAAGCCCGGGCGACCGGCGATCGCGAGCGCCTGCAGGCGGCCGCCGGCGGCGAGCTGCCCCGGCCGCTCGGGCAGGTAGCGGTAGAACAGGCCGCGCTGACGGTCCTCGGTCAGGTACACGGCGCCGCTCGCCGGGTCGACCGCCGCCGCTTCGTGCTCGAAGCGCCCCATGCCGGTCAGCGGGCGCGGTTCGACCGGCCCCGCGTGCTGCGCGGGGACCTCGAAGACGTAGCCGTGCCGGCGCTCGCGGACGACGGTCTGCCCGTAGTGCAGCCGCTCGCCCGGGTTCTCGAAGCACTCCTCGCAGCTCAGCCAGCTGCCCCACGGCGTCGCCCCGCCGGCGCAGTTCATTTCCGTGCCGAGCAGGCTCATGAACTGTCGCTGCCGACGGCGTTCGCGCGGGTCCCAGGCGATCGTCGTGGTCCCGCCGGCGCCGGGCGTCCTGCGTTTGCCCTCGTCGTACAGGCTGCCGGGCAGCGCCAGCGGCAGGCGCTCGAGCGTGGCGCCGAACGGCCCGAAGCCGTCGACGCCGGCGATCACCTCGTGATTGCAGACCAGCAGCACCTCGCCGCGCTCGCCGGCGAAGGCCGCCATCCCGTCCGCGCGGGCCGGGACCAGCAGGCCGTCGTCCATCTCGTCGCCGGCCCGCGCGACGATGTCGTAGCGGAAGCCGTCGGGCAGGTCGAGAATGCGCGCGGGATCCGCGCGGAGCAGGCCGAAGCTCGCGCGGCTGTCTGCGCGCGCGTGGCCGGGCCGGCTCGCGGCCGCGGCCGCAAGTGCCGCCAGGAATCGTCGCCTGTCGATCATCGTCCCTGCCCGTCGTCGTCCGCGACACTGTACAACGCCCGTAACCGGCCTGTGCAATAATTCCGGCCATGCTCAGACGTACCAAGATCGTCGCCACCCTCGGGCCGGCGACCGACGACCCCGAAGTGCTCCGGGAGATGATCCGCGCCGGCCTGAACGTCGCGCGTATCAACTTCTCGCACGGCACGACCGAGGACCATCGCCGGCGCAGCCAGCTGCTGCGCGAGGCGGCGCGCGCCAGCGGCCGCGAGATCGGCATCATGGGCGACCTGCAGGGGCCCAAGATCCGCATCCGGCGCTTCCGCGAGGGCCGGGTGGAGCTCGAGGAGGGCGCGGACTTTTTCCTCGATTCGCAGCTGCCGGGCGATGCGGGCGACGAGCACGGCGTCAGCGTGGCTTACGACGAGCTGCACGAGGACGTGGCGGCCGGCGACGTGCTGTTGCTCGACGACGGGCAGATCACGCTCGACGTGCGTGCCGTCGAGGGCACGCGCATCCACACGACCGTGCGCTTCGGCGGCGAGCTGTCCGACCACAAGGGCATCAATCGCCAGGGTGGCGGGCTGTCGGCGGCGGCCCTGACCGATACCGACCGCGCCAACATCCGCACCGCCGCGGAACTCGAGATGGACTTCCTCGCAGTTTCCTTCGTGCGCAGCGCGGACGACGTCGAGGAAGCGCGCCGGCTGTTCCGGGACGCCGGCGGCAGCGGACTGATCGTGGCCAAGATCGAGCGCACCGAGGCCGTGGAGCACATCGACTCGATCATCCGCGCGTCCGACGTCGTCATGGTGGCGCGCGGCGATCTCGGCGTCGAAATGGGCTATGCCGAGCTGACCGGCATGCAGAAGCGCATCATTCGCCGCACCCGGCACATGAACCGGGTCGTGATCACGGCGACGCAGATGATGGAGTCGATGGTCGCGAGCCCGATCCCGACGCGCGCGGAAGTCTCGGACGTCGCCAACGCGGTCATGGACGGCTCCGACGCGGTCATGCTGTCGGCCGAGACGGCCGTCGGCGACTACCCGGTCGAGGCCATCGCCGCGATGGCGGAGGTCTGCAAGGGCGCCGAGAAGCACACGCTCGCGCGCGGCCGCACGACGCACCGGATGGACGACAAGTTCGAGCACGTCGACGAGGCGATCGCGATGGCCGTCATGTACACGGCCAACCACATGGACGTCAAAGCCATCATCGCGCTGACGGAGTCCGGCTCGACGACGCTGTGGATGTCGCGCATTCGCTCCGACATCCCGATCTACGCGTTCACGCCGCACGTCGCGACCCGGCGTCGCGTAACGATGTACCGCGGTGTCTACCCCGTCGAGTTCAAGATCGAGCACACCGAGATCCTCGAGCTGTACCGCGATATTTTCGCCACGCTGCTCAAGCACGAGCTGGTCAACGAGGGCGACCTCGTCCTGTTCACCAAGGGTGACCTGCAGGGCGTGTCCGGCAGCACGAACTCGATGAAGATCATCCGCGTCAAGTCCGACCTCTGATGCCGGGCCCCGGCCGGTGAGCGTCGCGGCGCGCTGGCTCCTGCGCGGGCTGCTCGTCGCCGCCGGGCTCGCCGTGATCGCCGCGTTCCTGGCCTGGCTCGCGCTGCGCGCCAGCCTGCCGCAGCTCGACGGCCGGATCACGGCCGCCAGCCTGGCCGCGCCGGTCAGCGTGGAGCGCGATGCCCTCGGCATCCCGACGCTCACCGCGGCGAATCGTCGCGACCTGGCCTACGCCACCGGCTTCGTGCACGGCCAGGATCGTTACTTCCAGATGGACCTGATGCGCCGCAGCGCCGCGGGCGAGCTCGCGGAGCTCGTCGGCGCGGCCGCGCTGCCGCACGACCGCAAGCTGCGCTGGCACCGTTTCCGGGCCCGCGCGCAGGCGGTGCTCGCGCAGGGCACGGACGACGAGCGCGAATTGCTCGAGACCTATGCCGCGGGCGTCAACGACGCGCTGGCCGCGATGTCGGGTCCGCCCTTCGAGTACCGGCTGCTGCGCGGCGAGCCGCGGCCCTGGCGGGCCGAGGATTCGCTCCTGATCGTCTACGCCATGTTCGTGGATCTGAACGACGAGCGTGCCGACCGCGACGCCGAGCGCGGCTACGCCGCGCGCGTGCTGCCGGACGTGGTCTTCGCCTGGCTGTATCCCCCGGGCACGCGCTGGGACGCGCCCGTCAGCGGCGAGCCCCATCGCCGCGGCTCGCTGCCCGGCCCGGAGCTCTACGACCTGCGTCCGTACCGCCTGCCGCTGGACGGCGAGGCGCCATCCGACGAGGGCTGGCTGCCCGGCAGCAACAACTGGGCGGTCGGCGGCGCGCTGACCGCGGACGGGCGCGCGATCGTCGCCAACGACATGCACCTCGGGCTGCGCGTGCCGAACGTCTTCTACCGCGCACGGCTGCGGGTCGAGGGTGCGAGGCCGGTGGACGTCAGCGGCGTCACGCTGCCGGGGGCGCCGGTGGTCGTCGCCGGCAGCAACGGGCGCGTGGCCTGGGGCTTCACGAACAGCTACGGCGACTGGAGCGACGCAATCGTCGTGCACCCCGGCCAGGCGCCGGGTACTTACCTGGCGCCCGGCGGCGAGCGCGAGTTCACGGTCCACGAGGAGGTCATAGCGGTGCGCGACGCGCCCGACGAGCGCCTGCTCGTGCGCGAGACGACCTGGGGACCGGTGCGCGAGGACCTCGTGCACCCGGACGGCGAGCTGGCCGTTGCCTGGACCGCGCACCACCCGGACGCCGTCAATCTCGTCCAGCTCGAACTGGAGCGGGTCGCGAGCGTCGACGAGGCGCTCGGGGTCGCGAGCCGCATGGGTATACCGCCGCAGAATTTCGTCGCGGGCGACGCCGACGGCAACATCGGCTGGACGATTGCCGGCCGCATACCCCTGCGCGGCGCTTACGACCCGGGCCTGCCCGCCGACGGCCGCGAACAGGCCGGGTTCACCGGCTGGCTCGCGCCGGCCGACTACCCGCGCATCGTCAACCCGCCCGGGCACCGGCTGTGGACCGCGAACGCGCGGGTCGTCGACGCCGACATGCTGGCGCTGATCGGGGACGGCGGCTACGACCTCGGCGCGCGGGCGCGGCAGATCCGCGACGGGCTGGCGGCGCGCGAGCGATTCGCGCCCGCCGACATGCTCGCCATCCAGCTCGACGACCGTGCGCTGTTCCTCGACCACTGGCGCACGCTGCTGCTCGAGCTCCTGGACGACGCCGCGGTCGCGAACAGCCAAGGGCGCGCCGGCTATCGTCAGCTCGTGCGCGACTGGCAGCCGCGCGCGTCGGTCGACTCGGTCGGCTACCGGCTCGTGCGCGAGTTCAGGAGCGCCGCGCGCGCCGAGCTGTTCCGGGTGCTGATGCTGCCGGTGCGCGAGGCCTACCCGCACGAGGTGCCGCTGCGGATGAGCAACCAGTTCGAAGGACCGGCCTGGCAGCTGCTGCAGGAGCGGCCGGCGCACCTGCTGCCCGGCAACGTGCCGAGCTGGCGCCACCTGCTGCTGACGGTGGTCGACGGCGAGCTCGAACGTTACGCGGAATTCGGCGGCGCGCTTGCCGGGCGCCGCTGGGGCGAGCGCAACACGGCGCGCATCCGCCACCCGCTGAGTCCCGGCCTGCCGTGGCTGGCGCGCTGGCTGGACATGCCCCGCGAGGCTTTGCCCGGCGACAGCAACATGCCGCGCGTGCAGGCGCCGGCCTTCGGTGCCTCGGAGCGCTTCGCCGTCGCCCCGGGCGCGGAGGACGGCGCCTACCTGCACATGCCGGCCGGCCAGAGCGGCCACCCGCTGTCGCCGTTCTACCGGCGCGGGCACGCGGACTGGGCCGGGGGGCGGCCGTCGCCGTTCCTGCCCGGCGCCACGGCCCACCGGCTGACGCTCGAACCCGGCGGGCCGTGAGCACGGCGGGCGCCTGTACGCCCGCGGGGGAGCGGTGATACTGTTTGCTGCGACGCGGCAAGCACGGACGATCGATGGCAGAGCAGAAATTCACCGGGACCCGGTCCTACATCGCAACGGACGACCTGATGATGGCGGTCAACGCCGCCGTCACGCTGGAGCGCCCGATCCTGATCAAGGGCGAGCCCGGGACCGGCAAGACCCAGCTCGCGATGGAGGTCGCCGCGGCGCTCGACCGGCCGCTCTACGAGTGGCACATCAAGTCGACGACCAAGGCCCAGCAGGGCCTGTACGAGTACGACGCCGTCGCGCGCCTGCGCGACTCGCAGCTCGGCGACGACCGCGTGCATGACATCGCGAATTACATCGTGCGCGGCAAGATCTGGGAGGCTTTCGCTTCCGACGTGCAGCCGGTGCTGCTGATCGACGAGATCGACAAGGCGGATATCGAGTTCCCGAACGATCTGCTGCAGGAACTCGACCGCATGGAATTCTACGTCTACGAGACGCAGGAACTGGTGCGGGCCCGGCACCGGCCGATCATCGTCATCACCAGCAACAACGAAAAGGAACTGCCGGACGCGTTCCTGCGCCGCTGTTTCTTCCACTACATCAAGTTCCCGGACAAGGACACGATGGCGAAGATCGTCGACGTGCATTTTCCGGGGCTCAAGAAGGCCCTGCTGAAAGAGTCGCTGGACGCCTTCTACCGGCTGCGCGACGTGCCGGGGCTGAAAAAGAAGCCGTCGACCTCGGAGCTGCTCGACTGGATCAAGCTGCTGCTGGCCGAGGACATCCCGCCGGAGGCGCTGCGCGCGGAGGATTCGCGCAAGGCGGTGCCGCCGCTGTACGGCGCCCTGCTGAAGAACGAGCAGGACGTGCACCTGTTCGAGCAGCTGGTGTTCATGGACCGGCGATCGCGGACCCAGTAAGCCCGGGACGGCCATGCTGAACAGCTTCTTCTACCTGCTCCGGGAAGGCGGCATCCGCCCGTCGCTCAGCGAATGGCTGACGCTGCTCGCCGCGCTGAAGTCGGGCGTGGCGGGCCACAGCGTCGACGACTTCTACTACCTGGCGCGCTCGGCGCTGGTCAAGGACGAAACGCTGTTCGACCGCTACGACCGGATTTTCGCGGCCTACTTCCGCGGCGCCGACGACGCGTTCCGCGACCTGGTCCGTGAACTGCCTGCCGACTGGCTGGAGCGGCAGGCGGAGCTCGAGCTGAGCGACGAGGAGCGGGCGCAGATCGAGGCGCTCGGCGGTTTCGAGAAGTTGATGGAAGCCCTGCGCGAGCGCCTCGAGGAGCAGAAGGACCGGCACGAGGGCGGCAGCCGCTGGATCGGCACCGCCGGCACCTCGCCGTTCGGCGCCTACGGCTACAACCCCGAGGGCGTCCGCATCGGCCAGGCCGGCTCGCGGCACCGCAGCGCGGTCAAGGTCTGGGACCGCCGCGAGTTCCGCAACCTGGACGACACCGTCGAACTCGGCACCCGCAACATCAAGCTGGCGCTGCGCAAGCTGCGCAAGTTCGCCCGCGAGGGCGCCGCCGACCAGCTGGACCTGGACGATACGATCGACAAGACGGCGCGCAACGCCGGCCTGCTGGACATCCGCATGGTCCCGGAGCGCCACAATGCCGTGAAGGTCCTGCTTTGCCTCGACGTCGGCGGCTCGATGGACGACCACGTGCGCGTCTGCGAGGAGATGTTCTCGGCCGCGCGCAGCGAGTTCAAGCACCTCGAGTACTACTACTTCCACAATTTCGTCTACGAGAGCCTGTGGAAAGACAACCGGCGCCGCCACGCCGAGCGCGTGCCGACGAACGAGATCACCCACAAGTACGGTGCCGACTACAAGCTGATCTTCGTCGGCGACGCGACGATGAGCCCCTACGAGATCGTCTACCCCGGCGGCAGCGTCGAGCACTGGAACGAGGAAGCCGGCGCGGTCTGGATCCAGCGCCTGCTGGCGACCTACCCGAAGGCGATCTGGCTCAACCCGGAGCCGCGCGAGCGCTGGAACTTCACGCCGTCAATCAAGCTGACCCGCGAACTGATGGACGATCGCATGTTCCCGCTGACCGTCAGCGGGCTCGACGCGGCGATCCGCGCGTTGCACTGAGCGGCGCGTTTCAGTCGGCCTGCAGCGCCGCGAGGTCCGCGAGTACCTGCTTCGAGTGCTGCGCCGGGTCGACCTCGGCGTAGTGCCGCGCGATGCGCCCCTGCGGATCGATCAGGAAGGTCTGGCGCTTCGCGAAGCGCCGGGCCGGGTCGTCCGACATGACGCCGTAGGCGGTGGCCGCGGTTCCCTCGGTGTCGGCGAGCAGCGGGAAGGGCAGGCCGTGCTTCTCGGCGAAGGCCCGGTGCGAGGCCGCGTCGTCGAGGCTGATGCCGACGACGCGGCTGTCCAGCCGCCGGAACTTGAAGATGTCGTCGCGAAACTCGCAGGCCTCGGTGGTGCAGCCGGGCGTGTCGTCCTTCGGGTAGAAGTACAGCACCAGCCACTGGTCGCGGTAGTCCTCGAGCGTGTGCAGCTCGCCGTCCTGGTCGCTCAATTCGAAGTCCGGCGCGGGCTGGCCGGGCGAAAGGTCGCCCGCGAAGGCGGCCGTGCCGCCGGCGAGGCCGCCGGCGCATAGCAGAATCAAGTGTCGCAGCATGTCGTCGCTCCCCGATAGTGCCCGTGGCCGGGCCTGCCCGATCCGACCGCCGCCATTGGCAGCGGTTCCCTGCTCACTATAATAGCCGCCACGGATGGAGCATATGCCGCCAAAACCGAAAGCCGCTCTCGTCCTGCCGGGCGGCGGGGCCCGTGGCGCGTTCCAGGTCGGCGTGCTCAAGGCCATCGCGGAGATCGTCCCGGAGTCCGCGCCCAATCCCTTCCCGATCCTGAGCGGTACCTCGGCCGGGGCCATCAACTCGGTCGTGCTCGCGACCCGCGCGCGTCGCTTTGCCGTCGCGGTGCGCGAACTGGAGCGGGTCTGGGCGAATTTCCGCTGCGAGAACGTCTACCGCTCCGACCCGTGGACCATGCTGAAGAGCAGCCTGCACTGGCTCGCGGCGATCGTTCTCGGCGGCAACCTCGTCGGGACCCCGCGCTCGCTGCTCGACAATGCCCCGCTGCGCTCGCTCCTGTCACGCAACATACGCTTCCCGCGGCTGGCGCGGTCGATCGAGACCGGCGCGCTCGAGGCGGTGGCCGTGACCGCGGCCGGCTACGCGACGGCCCGTTCGACCTCGTTTTTCCAGGCCACCCGCGCGCACGAGGCCTGGTCGCGCACCCGGCGCGTCGGCAAGCCCGAGACGCTGCACCTCGACCACCTGATGGCGAGCATCGCCGTGCCCATGATCTTCCCGCCGGTGCTGATCGACGGCGAGTACTTTGGCGACGGGGCGATGCGCCAGGCGACGCCGCTGAGCCCGGCCGTGCACCTCGGTGCCGACCGGATCCTGGTCATCGGCGTGCGCGACGAGCACGCGGACCCCGGCATCGCGCCGGGCGAGCGCCAGGCCTTCCCGAGCTTCGCGATGATCGCAGGCTACATGCTCGACACGCTGTTCATGGACGGCCTGTACTCGGACCTCGAGCGCATGACGCGCATCAACGAGATCATCGATTCGGTGCCGCAGGAGCATCGCCACGGCGCCGCCGCGGACATGCGCGCCATCGACACGATGATCATCGTCCCGAGCCGCGACTTGCGCGAGATCGCCTACGACTACCGCAAGGCGATGCCGCTGGCCGCGCGCGGGCTGCTGCGCGGCATCGGCGGGCGCAGCAAGAACGGCAGCCGGCTGCTGAGCTTCCTGCTGTTCGAGAGCGACTACACGCGGCACCTGATCGAGCTCGGCTACAACGACGCGATGTCGGTGCGCGACGAACTGGAGGCCTTCGTCATGGGTCGCGACGTGCCGCGCCTGTTCGCGCCGAGCTGGGTGGCCAGCGACCTGACCGGGCGCTTCCGCGCGCTGAAGCTCAGATGAGTATCAGCGCGCCGAGGCCGAGGAAGGCCATGTAGCCGACGACGTCGGTGATCGTTGTCAGCACTACGCCGCCGGCCAGCGCCGGGGCGAGATTGGTCTTCTTCATCGTGACCGGGATCAGGTAGCCGGCGGCCGCCGCGATGACCAGGTTGGTCATCATCGCGCCGGCGATGACGCCGCCTATGCGCCAGTCGTTGAACCACAGGTAGGTGAAGACCGCCACGACCAGCGCCCAGCCGATACCGTTCAGGATGCCGACGAGGATTTCCTTGCGGAAGATGCGCTGCGCGTTGGTCTTGTCGACCTGGCCGAGCGCGAGCGCGCGCGTGATGATTGTCAGGGACTGGCTGCCGGCGATGCCGCCCATGCTCGGCACGACCGGCATCAGCACCGCGAGCAGCACGAACTTGTCGATCGTGTCCTGGAACAGGTCGACGACCGAGGCGGCCAGGAACGCGGTCGCCAGGTTGATGCCGAGCCACAGCGCGCGGCGACGCGCGCTCTTGACGACCGGCGCGAACATGTCGTCTTCCTCGTCGAGGCCGGCGGCACCCATCAGCGAGTGCTCGGCCTCCTCGCGAATGACGTCTACGACGTCGTCCACCGTGATGCGCCCGACCACGCGGTTCGCCTCGTCGGCGACGGGTGCCGAGAGCAGGTCGCGGTGCTCGAATTCCCAGACGACCTCGCTGGAACTCGCCGCGGCGGGAATCGGCTTGATGTCCGTGCTCATGACCTCGGCCACGGACAGCTCCGGATCGGCGGTCAGCAGGCGCGACAGGAACAGCGAGCCGATGTAGACGTTGTTGCGGTCGACGACGAAAATCGTGTCGGTGCCGTCCGGGATCTCGCCGCGGGCCCGCAGGTAGCGCAGGACGACGTCCAGCGTGACGTCCGGGCGGACCGTCACGATGTCGACGTTCATCAGTCCGCCGGCGGAATCCTCGTCGTAGGCGAGGACCTGGCTCAGCCGTTCGCGATCCTGCTGGTCCAGCGAACGCAGGACCTCGCGGGTCAGCGCCTCCGGGAGGTCGGCCAGCAGGTCGGCGAGATCGTCGACCTGCATGCCGTCGACGGCCGCGACCAGCTCGTCGGTAGCCATGCCCTCGATCAGGCCGTCGCGTACCTCGTCCGCGAGTTCGACGAGTACGTCGCCCTCGGCGTCCGGGCCGATCATCTCCCAGATGACGCCGCGCTCGGTCAGCGGCAGCGATTCCAGCAGGCGGGCCAGCTCGGCTGGCCGCAGGTTGCCGACGAGCCGGCGTGCCGAGCGCATGCTGCCGGCACCCAGCCGCTCGCGCAGCAGGGTCAGGTTCGACTGCTTGTCGTTCTTGGCGTCCATCGGCGTCGTCCGTCCTCGCCGGCCGACCTCGGCCGGGACAGGTGACGCGCAGTGTAGCGGGCTTGGGCGTGCGGGGCACGCGGGTCGCAGGGCTTGCTCAGGCGGCGTCGTGCGTGCGTGTTCCTATCTCGTTGTGGCGGGTCAGCACGGGTTCGTGCTCGGCCTTGAGCGCCGCTGCGAGTTTCTCGGCCATGTAGACGGAGCGATGCTGGCCACCGGTGCAGCCGACCGCGATGGTCAGGTAGCTGCGGTCGAAGTCGACGTATTCCGGGATCCAGCGCCTGAAGAATCCGAGGATGTCCTCGTACATGCGGGTAAAGCCCGGCTGCGCATCGAGGAATGCCGCTACGTCCGGGTGCTGGCCCGTCAGGCCGCGCAGGGACGGCTCCCAGTACGGGTTCGGCAGGCTGCGCAGGTCGAACACGAAATCGGCGTCGGCCGGGATTCCGTGCTTGAAGCCGAAGGACTCGATCAGCACGGACAGTGCCCGCGTGGCCCGGCGGTCGACGCGCTCGCGAATGACGTCGGCCAGTTCGTACACGCTGCTGCGCGACGTGTCGATGACGAGATCGGCCAGGTTCGTGACCGGGCCCAGCAGCTCGCGTTCCTCGGCGATCGCGGCACGCAGCGCGGTGCCGTTCTGCGAAAGCGGGTGGCGCCGTCGCGTCTCGCTGTAGCGTTTCAGCAGGATGTCATCGCTGGCCTGCAGGAACAGCACGTCGGTCTGCACGTTGCGCTCGCGCAGCTTGCGAATCGTCGCCGGCAACGCCTCGAGGTCGCGCTTGCGATTGCGCGCGTCGATGCCGACGGCGACGCGTGCCGTCGGCCGCTCCTCGCTGCGCGTGATCTCGTCGAGCAGGGCCTCGAGCAGGCCGGCCGGCATGTTGTCGATACAGTAGTAGCCGAGGTCCTCGAGCACGTGCAGCGCCACGCTCTTGCCCGAACCGGACAGGCCGCTGACGAGAATGAGCCGGGTCTCCTCGGACATGGGCTGCCGCGGCGGCGCCTAGCGCGCCGCGCTGCTCTCGCTGTCGCCGTCCGGCGCGCCGGCCGCGGCCGGCTGGCCGGCCTCGAGCAGGGCCTTGTAGAGATCGCTGCTGGAGCGGGCGGCGCGCAGGCGTTCGCGCAGTGCCGGTGCGCGCAGCGTCTCGGCAATCAGGCTGATGTCGGCGTGATCACTCTCGTCGAGTTCGGCCGGCACCATGAGGCCGAAGACCAGGTCGACGTCTTCGCCGTCACTGGCATCGAAGTCGACCGGGTTTGCAAGCTTCATCAATGCGCCGCTGCTCTCCTTGACGCCCTCGACCCGGCAGTGCGGAAACGCGATCCCCGCATCGAGGCCCGTGCAGCCCAGGCGTTCGCGCTCAATCAGTCGCGCGAAGATTTCCTCGTGGGAAATCTCGTTGTCCGCGTGGGAAAGGAGCTCCGACAGGATTTCGAGGCAGTGTTTCTTGCTGCGCGCCTGCGCATTGCAGAGGACGCTGTCGGGCTTTACGAGTTCTTCCAGATTCATGGCGTGTCTTGTGGAGACTGCCGGGTGCCCGCTCTGGCGGATCCCGCGGCCGTCGAATCCGGCCGCGGGACCGGAGGTCCTCAGCCGTAGTTACGCTTGTCGGCGTCCCTGGCGTGGTGATCGACAAGCTTTTCCTTGTGTTTCCTTACCTGGCGATCGAGCTTGTCTACAAGCCCGTCGATCGCCGCATACATGTCTTCTTCGGTTGCATCAGCGTAAATAGTGCCACCGTTGACGTTTACCGTTGCCTCCGCTTTGTGCCTGAGCTTTTCCACCGTCAGGATACAGTGCACATCGGATACAAGATCGAAGTGTCGTTCGACTTTCTCCATCTTGCTAGCAACGTAGTTGCGCATTGCTGTCGTCACGTCGACGTGATGGCCTGTAACGCTTAATTGCATGGTGATCTCCCGTAATCGTCAAGGGCCTTCATGGGCCCTGTCTGGTGGACGTTTTCCGGCTCCCCCTGACTGTTGCCTGCCTTCTGTGAATTAGCGGCAGTGCGTCCACGGATTCAAGCTCTGTTTGCGGTTTTCGCGTCCTCCTTCTTGCGTGTCGTCGCTTACTTCGGCCGGCGAACCCGTCGCTCGCTGGACGAAGAAATTTTCATGCCTTCACGGTACTTCGCAACCGTGCGCCTCGCAACATTTATGCCCTCGTCCGCGAGCAACTTGGCGATTTTGCTGTCGCTCAGCGGCTTGGCCGGGTCCTCGGCGCCGATCAGCTTGCGAATTTTTGCGCGCACCGCCGTCGACGACTGGTCGTTGCCGTCGACCGTGGACAGGTGACTCGAAAAGAAGTACTTGAACTCGAAAACGCCGCGCGGCGTGTGCATGTACTTGTTGGTCGTTACCCGCGAAATCGTCGACTCGTGCATGCCGATGGCCTCGGCCACGTCGCGCAGTACCAGCGGCTTCATCGCCTCGTCACCCCGCTCGAGAAAGTCGCACTGCCGGGACACGATACAGGTCGCAACCTTCATCAGCGTTTCGTTGCGGATCTCCAGGCTGCGCACCAGCCAGCGGGCTTCCTGCAGCTGCGAGCGCAGGACCGAGTGTTCGCCGTTGCCGCCGCGCAGCAGTTCCGCGTACTTCTGGTTCACCGTCAGGCGCGGGATGCCGCTCGAGCTGATCTCGACCTGCCAGCGGCCGTCGACCTTGCGTACGAACACGTCCGGTACGACGTACTCCGGCGCCGCCGGGCTGACCGCGAGGCCGGGTTTCGGGTTGCAGCTGCGGACCAGCGCCAGCGCCGTGTCGAGTTCCTCCTCGGAGGCGCGCTGGCTGCGCCGCAGCTCGCCGTATTCCTGGTTCGCGATCAGGTCGAGGTGGTCGTGCGCCAGGCGCATCGCCAGCGCGAGCCCCGGCGTCGCCGGGTCCAGCTGCCCCAGCTGCAGCACGATGCACTCGGCCAGGTCCCGGGCGCCGACGCCAACCGGGTCGAGCCGCTGCACCTTGCCGAGCACGCGCTCGATCTCGTCGTCGTCCGGCGGTTCGTCGCCGCGCACGGCCTGGCGGATGTCGTCGAAGCTGGCGGCCAGGTAGCCGTCCTCGTTGATCGCGTCGACCAGCGCTTCGCCGACCAGGATCTCGCGCTCGTCGAAGTTCTCGAGCTCGAGCTGCCAGAGCAGGTGATCGCGCAGCGACTCGCCGCTTTCGTCGGCAAACTCGTTGGTACCGCGACCCTCGCCGCTGAAGCCCGAGTCGGCACCGCGCTCCAGCGAGCCGGGCTGCCAGTCGTCCTCGACCTGGATCGCCTCGACCTCGGCCGTCGGCTCGTCCGTCGTCTTGGGCGCGTCCGGCAGATCCTCCATCTCGAGCATGATGTTCTCTTCCAGCGCGTCCTGGATCTGCGCGGAGAGATCGAGCACGGGCAACTGCAACAGGCGGATCGCCTGCTGCAGCTGCGGCGTCATCGTCAGGGTCTGTCCGAGTTTGAGCTGCAGGGACGGCTTCAGCATCGGCGTGCCGGTTCCTCGTGCGAAGTCATGCTGCCCATTCTGCTCAGAGTCTGAACTCCTGTCCGAGATACACTTCTCGGACGTGCTGATTCGCCAGTATATCGTCCGGCGAGCCCGCGGCGATCAGGCTGCCGTCGTTCAGTATATAGGCGCGGCCGCAAATCCCCAGCGTTTCCCGCACGTTATGGTCGGTGATCAGGACGCCGATGCCGCGGTTGCAGAGGTGCCGGATGATGCGCTGGATATCCAGCACGGAAATCGGGTCGACGCCGGCAAAAGGTTCGTCGAGCAGGACGAAGCGCGGGTTGGCCGCGAGCGCGCGCGCGATCTCGACGCGCCGGCGCTCGCCGCCGGACAGGCTGATGCCGAGACTGCCGCGCACGTGGCCTACGTGCAATTCGTCGAGCAACTGGTCGAGTTCCTGTTCGCGGCCCGCCCGGTCCAGGTCGGCCCGGTTCTCGAGGATCGCGAGGATGTTCTGCTCCACGGTCAGCTTGCGGAAAATCGAGGCCTCCTGCGGCAGGTAGCCCAGGCCCAGCGCCGCGCGCCGGTGCATCGGCAGCGGCGTCAGGTCCTTGCCGTCCAGCAGGATGCGCCCGCGGTCCGCGGGGATCAGGCCGACGATCATGTAGAAGGCGGTGGTCTTGCCGGCCCCGTTCGGCCCGAGCAGGCCGACGACCTCGCCGCTCGAGATCTCGAGGGAAATGTTCTTGACGACTTCGCGGAACTTGTAGCGCTTGGCAATCTCCTGGACGCTGAGAATGCTCATGGATCGCCGGCTCCGCCCTCGTCTCCCGGCGGTTCCTCGGCCGCCTGTTCCGGCTCGTCCGCGGCCGGCGTGTAGATGATCTTGACCTTGTCGCCGTTCGAACCGCCCGATACCGCGTTAATCCGCTGTTCCGCAATGTTGTAGACGAGGTAGCTGCTGGAGATGCGGTTGCCGCCTTCGGTGATCGTCGCGTTGTCGGAGAACTCGACGATGCCGGCCGCGAAGTCGTATTCGAGTTGCCCGGCCTCGGCGTAGGTGGGCTCGTCGCTGCCGCGCCGCCTGAGCTCGAAGGTCGCCGGCGAGCCCGTGATCGTCGCGTGCTGCAGCCGGTGACCGGCGAAGCGCAGGCTGGCCGTTTCGCAGGTGATGCGGCCCTCGCCGGTATCGATGCGGACGTTGCCGGAGAACTGCCAGACGCTGTCTTCGAAGTCGAGCTTGCTGGCCCGGCCGTGATCCGCCTCGACGCCCATCGGTCCCTGCGACAGCCGCAATCCGCGGAACATCATCATCGAGTTGCGGCCGTCGTAGTCGGTCGCGTCGGCGTCGAGCGAGATCGGCAGCCGCAGGTCGGTCAGCTGGGCAGCGGCCGGCAGCACCGCCATCAGCAACAGTGCGGCGAGCAGGGCAGGGAGCGGTCGGCGGACGATGGCGTTCACGGTGGCGTGGCGGCTGGCTGCGGGTTCCGGGCGCATGATACTACGCGATCAGGGCACGAACTTGCCGTTGACGTTGGACTGCAGGCTGACCCGGTTTTCCCGGAACAGGGCCTCCATGCCGGTGGCCGTCAGGCTGCGCTCGCCGACGCGGATCTGCACCCGGCGGTCGGTCCAGGCACGGTAGTTCTCCGGCTCGAGCTCCAGCCACTCCGTGCGGATCTCGGTCTCGTTGCCGGCGAGGCCCTGCGGGCTGACCGCACGCACGTGTCCGGCCAGCGTCAGCAGCTGCAGGTCGCCGGTAATCAGCGCCTGGTCCGCGCTGAGCGACCACGGCACCTCGCTGTCCGGCGCATACTCGACGCGCACGTTGTCGAACGCGATCTGGTCGTCGCTGCGCTGCTCCGCGTAGTCGGCCTCGATCTCGTAGAGCAGCCGCCCGTCCTCGCCGGTGCCGAGGATGCGGGCGTCACGCAGGTAGTAGCCCATGTCCAGCGGCGCGGTCGGCTCGGCCGGCGCCGGCTGCCGGCCGAGCGAGCTCGCCAGGTACCAGCTCGCGGCGGCAGCAGCGAGCAGGACCAGGAACAGGACGAGATTGCGGCCGCTCACGGCATCAGGGCCGGCGCTCAGTCGCCGCGGCGGGCGGCCAGCAGCCGGTCGCAGACCTCGCGGACGGCGCCGAAGCCGCCGCGCCAGCGGGTCGTGAAGTCGCACGCGGCCTGCACGTCCGGGTGCGCGTTGGCGACCGCGATCGCGACACCGGCGTGCGCGAGCAGCGGCAGGTCCGGGACGTCGTCGCCGGTGTAGGCGGCCTGTGCCGCGGACAGGCCCAGGGTCTCGAGCAGTGCATCGAAGGCAGCCACCTTGTCCTTGCAGCCCAGGTAGACATGTTCGACACCGAGTTCGGCCATCCGTTTCCCGACAGCGCCCGAACGACGGCCGCTGATGACGGCGACGGCGATACCGGCGTCGAGCAGGCAGCGCACGCCGTAGCCGTCCAGCGTCGAGAACGCCTTGCTTTCCGTGCCGTCGTCCGCGAGGTAGAAGCGGCCGTCGGTGAAGACGCCGTCGACGTCGAAAGCCGCGAGCCGCACCGCGGCCAGGCGCTCCTCGAGGCTCATACGACCCCCGCCCGGAACAGGTCGTGGATGTTCAGCGCGCCGATCAGCCGGCGCTCGGCATCGGTGACCAGCAGGCCGGTGATCTTGTGCTCCTCCATCAGGTGCACAGCCTCCGCCGCGAGCAGCTCGGCGTTGGTCACCTTGCAGTTCTCGTGCATGACCTCGGCCATCGGCGTGCGGTGGACGTCGATGCCGCGGTCGAGCGCGCGGCGCAGGTCGCCGTCGGTGAAGATGCCGAGCACGCGGCGCTCACCGTCCACGACGGCGGTCATGCCGAGTCCCTTTTCGGACATTTCGACCAGGCCGACGCTCAGGCTGACGTCCGGGCCGACGGCCGGCACCGCGTCGCCGGCGTGCATGACGTCGCCGACCCGGAGCAGCAGTCGCTTGCCGAGCGTGCCGCTCGGGTGGGAGCGCGCGAAATCCTCGGCCGTGAAGCCGCGGCTCTCGAGCAACGCGACCGCGAGCGCGTCGCCCATCGCGAGCGTCGCGGTCGTGCTGGCCGTGGGTGCGAGGTTGAGCGGGCAGGCCTCCTCCTCGACGCTGATGTCGAGATGCACGTCGGCCTCCCGCGCGAGCGTCGAGCCGGGTTTGCCCGTCATCGAGATCAGCCGGGCGCCCATGCGCTTGACCAGCGGCAGGATGGTCACGATCTCCTGCGTCTCGCCGGAGTTCGACACGGCCAGCAACAGGTCCTGCGCCGTGATCATGCCGAGGTCGCCGTGACTGGCTTCGGCCGGGTGCATGAAGAAAGCGGGCGTGCCGGTGCTGGCGAGCGTCGCCGAGATCTTGCGCGCGATGTGGCCCGACTTGCCCATGCCGGTCACGACGACCCGGCCGTCGATCGCGAGACACAGCTCGCAGGCGCGGTTGAACGACGCGTCCAGGCGGCCGGCGAGCTCGCTGACGGCGCGGGACTCGATCGCCAGCACGCGTTCGGCAAGGGCGAGCTGCTCGGCCGCTGTCAGTTTCGATTCCACGCGGGTCCCCGTCAGGCGTCAGCCGTCGAGTCTATACGTTTTGCGCGGTCACGTAGCCGATGTAGGCGACGTAGGCCGCTGCCAGGCACAGGCCCTCGAAGCGGTTGACCTTGCCGGTGCCGTCGTATTCGTAGGTCATGGCGAACAGGACGAGCGTGAAGGCGACCATGACGAAGATGTGCAGCGACAGCACGGAAGGCGGCAGCGCGGCCGGCTGGATCGTGGTCGCGGCGCCGATGACGGCGAGCAGGTTGAAGATGTTCGAGCCCACGATGTTGCCGATAGCCAGCCCGTACTCGCCCTTGAACGTGCTGACCAGCGACACGGCGAGTTCCGGCAGGCTGGTGGCGACGGCGACCAGCGTGATGCCGATCACGACCTCGGACACGCCGAATTCGCGGGCAATCTCGATCGACCCGTCCACGAGCAGGTCGGCGCCGAACAGCAGCGTGCCGAGGCCGACGGCCAGCCAGGTGAGCGCGGTCCGCATCGTTACGTTTTCGGGAATCTCCGCCTCGTAGTCGCTGCGCATCGGGTCGGTCGCGGACGAGCGTATGCCGAGGCGGGTCAGCCAGACCATGACGATGACGAGCCCGGTCAGCAGGACGATGCCGTCGACGCGGCTCAGGTAGGAGTCGAGGAACAGCGACACGGCGAGCAGCGTCACGGCGAGCAGGGCGGGCATTTCGCGCCGCAACGTCGCCGAGGTCAGCTCGATCGGCCGGAGCAGCGCGATCGTGCCGAGGACGAGCCCGATGTTGGCGGTGTTGGAGCCGATCGCGTTGCCGACGGCCAGCTCCGGTTCGCCGCGCGTGGCGGCCACGATCGACACGAGTATTTCGGGGGCCGAGGTGGCGAAGGCAACCACGGTCAGGCCGATCAGCAACGGCGCGATACCGAGGTTGCGCGCCGTCGCGGCGCCGCCGAAGACGAATCGGTCCGCGCCCCAGATCAGGAGCAGCAGGCCGGCGATGACCTCGACAAGGTTGTAGCCGATACTCGCGAGCATTCTCGTCAGCTGGAACTCGGGGATTGACCCGGCGCCCGCACGGGCAGGCCGGGCGATCCGGGGGCGCACATCATACACAATCGCCCGTTTCCGGTGGACCGGTCGGTCGATTTGCTACACTGCCGCGTTCCCCGGACCGGGCGGCCTCCGGCCGCGAGCGCAGCGATGAATCCCGACGAGATAGAGAAACTGATACGGGCCGACATGCCCGATGCCACGGTACGGGTACAGAGCCCGGACAACACGCACTTCGAGGCCGTCGTGGTCGCGGCCGAGTTCGAGGGGCAACGGCCGATCGCGCGGCACCAGCGTATATACAAGTGTCTCGGCTCGCTGGTCGGCAACGAGATACACGCCCTGTCGATCCGCGCGTTCACGCCCGGGGAATGGGCCGCCGGCCCGCCCGCCTGAGGCAGCGCAATGGACAAGCTGCTCATCCGCGGCGGGACGGCGCTCGATGGCACGATCCGGATCTCCGGTGCCAAGAACGCGGCCCTGCCGATCCTCGCGGGCACCCTGCTGGCGAGCGAGCCGGTCACGATCAGCAACGTTCCGCATCTCAAGGATGTCGCCACCACGCTGACACTGCTGCAGAAGATGGGCGTCGTCGTCACGATGGACGAGCGGCTGAACGTCGAGGCGGACGCCAGCGACGTCCGTGAGCGGCGCGCCCCGTACGAGCTGGTCAAGACGATGCGGGCATCGATCCTCGTGCTCGGTCCGCTGGTCGCGCGCTTCGGTGAAGCCGACGTCTCGCTGCCCGGCGGCTGCGCGATCGGCGCGCGGCCGGTCAACCTGCACGTCGAGGGTCTGCGCGCCATGGGCGCGACGGTCGAGGTGCGCGGCGGCTTCATCCGGGCCCGCGCCAGCCGCCTGCGCGGCGCGCACATCGTGTTCGACACGGTCACGGTAACGGGCACCGAGAACCTGATGATGGCGGCAACGCTGGCCGATGGCGAGACCGTGCTCGAGAACGCCGCGCGCGAGCCCGAGGTCGTCGACCTTGCGCGTTTCCTGCGCGGCATGGGTGCCGACATAGAGGGCGACGGCAGCGGCACGATCACGGTGCGCGGCGTGGACAGCCTGAGCGGTACGACGCACTCGGTATTGCCCGACCGGATCGAGACCGGGACCTACCTCGTCGCCGCGGCCGTGTCCGGCGGTCGCGTGCGCCTGACCCACACGGACCCCGACCTGCTCGAGGCCGTGCTGCTGAAGCTGCGCGACGCGGGCGCGACGCTCGAACTGGGCGAGGACTGGATCGAGCTCGACATGGGCGGGCGCCGGCCGCACTCCGTCAACATCCGCACGCTGCCGTACCCGGCGTTCCCGACCGACATGCAGGCGCAGTTCTGCGCGCTGAATGCCGTCGCTGACGGCGTCGGGACCGTCACCGAGACGGTGTTCGAGAACCGCTTCCAGCACGTGCTCGAGCTGCAGCGCATGGGCGCGGACATCCGCATCGAGGGCAACACGGCCGTGTGCCGCGGCGTCGAGAAACTGACCGCCGCGCCGGTCATGGCAACCGACCTGCGCGCGTCGGCCGGGCTCGTGCTGGCCGGCCTCGCGGCCGAAGGCGAGACGCTGGTCGACCGCATTTACCACGTCGATCGCGGCTACGAGCGCATCGAGGAGAAGCTGCGCCAGCTCGGCGCGGACATCCGGCGCGTGCCCGGCTGACTCCTCTTCAGGGGTCGGCCGGTGGCCGCTCCGCGACCGTGAGCTCGGCGCGGAAGCGCTGGCCGTCGCGCCAGGCGTTGATGTCCACCGTGTCGCCGGGCTCGAGACCGGCGACGATCAGCAGGGCCTGCTGGCGGTTGCGGATTGCCTCGCCGTCGATGCTCAGGATCACGTCGCCCGGCCGCAGGCCCGCGGCGGCGGCCGGCCCGCCGGCGAACACCGTTTCCAGCAGGATGCCGAGATTCGGCTCCAGCCCGCGGGCTTCGGCCTGCGCCGGCAACAGGTCCTCGGGCTCGAGCCCTACCCAGCCGCGGATGACCCGGCCGTCGCGCTGGATAGCGTCGACCACGCCGCGCACGAGGTCGACGGGGATCGCGAAGCTGATGCCCTCCGTACCCGCGTCCTGCGCGAGCACGGCGGTATTGATCCCGACCAGCTCGCCCAGGCTGTTGACCAGCGCGCCGCCGGAATTGCCCTCGTTGATGGCCGCATCGGTCTGGATGAAGTTCTCGAAGGTCATCAGCCCGAGCAGGCCGCGGCCGGTCGCGCTGACGATGCCCTGCGTGACCGTCTTGGTCAGGCCGTAGGGGTTGCCGATCGCGAGGACGACGTCGCCGATCCTGACCTGGCTCGAGCGGCCGAGCGGGATCGCCGGCAGTTCGCCCAGCTCGACCTTCAGGAGCGCGAGGTCCGTCTCGGCGTCGAAACCGACCAGTTCCGGCGTCGCGATGCGGCCGTCGGCCAGCTGCACGCGGATCTCGTCGGCGTCGGCGATCACGTGGTAGTTGGTGACGAGAAAGCCGGCGGGATCGATGACGACGGCGGAGCCGAGGCTCGTGTTCAGCTGCAGGCGCTCGCCCGGGTCCGCGTCCGCCGCCACCTGCACGAGGCGCCGGGTGTAGACGCTCGCGACCGACGGCGCGCTGGCGTCGACCGCCCCGGCGTAGCTGGCCGGGCCGGGCGCGCCACCGCCGCCGGCCAGCGGCAGCAGTTCGGGGCGCAGCAGCACGACCAGGAATGCGGCGGCGAGGCCGATGCACACCGACTGCAGCAAAAACGCCAGCGCAGGCTTGAATCGGGGCAACGTGCCTCCATGAAAACGTCTGTGATTACAATGCTTTCTCTGGCTGCAGCGGACCCTCGGCGGGGCGCGGCGTCTAGCCACTTTTGCAGCGACATGGTTATAATGCCGCCCTGGTTCCGCACCGGGTTCCGGATCCGGCGTCATCCTGAGCGCAAACCGGGACAGCTGCAAATCTACCAGTTTTCGTATCAAGCAAAAAATCGCGGCCACAGGCCGAAGCAAGGGAGCGCCCGATGAGCGACGCCGACGACGTTGATCGCAACAGACGTCACTTTCTCACCGTTGCCACTGCCGTCACCGGAGGTGCGGGCGTGGTCATGGCCTCGATCCCGTTCCTCGCGTCCCTGAAGCCGAGCGCGCGGGCGCAGGCGCTCGGCGCGCCGGTCGAAGTGCCCGTCAGCATGATGGAACCCGGCGCCATGGTGCGCGTGACCTGGCGCGGCAAGCTGGTCTACGTCGTGCGGCGCGACGACGAGATGCTCGCGCGGCTGGACAAGACCGACCCGCTGGTGCGCGACCCGGAATCCGCCGTGGCCGAGCAGCAGCCGGAGTTCGCGATGAACCAGTACCGCTCGCTGCGGCCCGAATACCTCGTCGTCGAGGGCTCGTGCACGCACCTCGGCTGCGCGCCGCTCGCGGAATTCCAGGTCGAGCCGGAGGAGAACTGGTACGGCGGCTTCTTCTGCCCCTGCCACGGCTCGCGCTTCGACCTCGCCGGGCGCGTCTACAAGGGCGTGCCGGCACCCACGAACCTGCGCGTACCGCCGTACCGTTTCGTCCGTGACGACATCATCATCATCGGGGCCGAACCAGGAGTTGCGTAAATGGCGCGAATTGAATCCGAAATAGGAACCCCGAAGGGCGGGCTGCTCAAGTGGATCGACGACCGCTTTCCGCTGACCAGCACGCTTAAAGAGCACGTCACCGAGTACTACGCGGCCAAGAACTTCAACGTCTGGTACGTGTTCGGCGTGCTGGCCATGGTCGTGCTGGTGATCCAGCTCGTGACCGGCATCTTCCTGACGATGAACTACAAGCCGGACGCCAACGAGGCCTTTGCGTCCGTCGAGTACATCATGCGCGACGTGGAGTGGGGCTGGCTAATTCGCTACATGCACTCCACCGGCGCCTCGTTCTTCTTCATCGTCGTGTACCTGCACATGTTCCGCGCGATGCTCTACGGCTCCTACAAGAAGCCGCGCGAGCTGATCTGGATCATCGGCATGCTGATCTTCTTCGTGCTGATGGCCGAGGCCTTCGCCGGCTACCTGCTGCCCTGGGGGCAGATGTCCTACTGGGGCGCGCAGGTGATCATCTCGCTGTTCGGCGCGATCCCGTTCGTCGGCGATGCGCTCGTCGAAATCATCCGCGGCGACTACTCGATTTCGGACATCACGCTGAACCGCTTCTTTGCGCTGCACGTCATCGCGCTGCCGCTGGCGCTGGTCGCGCTGGTCTTCGTGCACATCGTCGCGCTGCACCACGTGGGTTCGAATAACCCGGACGGCATCGAGATCAAGGAGAACAAGGACGAGAACGGCGTGCCGAAGGACGGCGTGGCCTTCCACCCGTACCACACCAGCAAGGATCTCGTTGCGATCATCGTGTTCCTGATGATCTTCTCCTTCGTCGTGTTCTTCGCCCCCGAGATGGGCGGCTACTTCCTCGAGCACGCGAACTTCGAGCCGGCGAACACGATGGCGACGCCGGAGCACATCGCGCCGGTGTGGTACTTCACGCCGTACTACGCGATTCTGCGCGCGGTTCCGAGCAAGCTCTGGGGCGCAATCCTGATGGCCGCGGCCGTGCTGCTGCCGCTGTTCCTGCCCTGGCTCGACCGTTCGCGCGTCAGGTCGATCCGCTACCGCGGCTGGATCTACCGCACGGCGCTCGCGCTGTTCGTCGTCAGCTTCCTGATGCTCGGCTACCTCGGCGTGCAGCCGGCGGAGCCGCTGTACGTGCTGCTGGCGCGGATCGGCACGGTGATCTACTTCGCGTTCTTCCTGCTGATGCCTTATTACACCTCCATCGACAAGACGAAGCCGGTGCCGGACAGGGTGGTCTACCATGCTGAATAAGATAGGGATGCTGTCGGGGCTCGTCGCCCTGCTGCTGGCCGGCAATGCGCTGGCCGCCGGCAGCGACGTCGAGCTCGAACCCGCGAACAACGACGTCGACAACATCGCGTCGCTGCAGCGCGGCGCCCGCAACTTCATGAACTACTGTTCGGGCTGCCACTCGGCGCAGTACGTCCGCTACAAGACCATCGCGCAGGATCTCGAACTCAGCGAGGACCAGGTCGTCAATTACCTGATGTTCAACGCGGAGAAGACCTTCGAGACCATCCAGGTCAACATGCCGCCGGAATCCGCGAAGCGCTGGTTCGGGCAGATCCCGCCGGACCTGTCGCTGATCGCGCGCTCGAAAGGCACCGACTATCTCTACAACTTCCTGCGCGGGTTCTACCTGGATCCCGAGAGCCCGACCGGCGTTGACAACCTGTTCCTCGCCGGCACGAGCATGCCGCACGTGCTCTGGGAGCTGCAGGGCTTTCGCGACGCCGTGTTCGAGCGGCAGGCGGGCGAGGACGGCGCGACCACGAGCACCTTCCAGGGCTTCGAGCCCGTGACCGCGGGCATCCTGTCGGAGGAGGACTTCGACGGTTTCGTGCGCGACACAGTTAATTTCCTCGAGTACATCAGCGAGCCCATCCGCAGCGATCGGCGCGTCATCGGCACCTGGGTCCTGATGTTCCTGATCTTCTTCTACATCGTGGCGTCGATGCTCAAGAAGCAGATCTGGAAGGACGTGTCCTGAGCGTGGACTGACCCGGTGAGAGCCTGCCCGCGGCAAGCCGCGGGCGGCGACCCCGGCCTACAACTCCTGAGTTCCGAGAGGACATCACCATGGCAGTCATTGCCAACCGACGATCCGTAATGACCCTGTTTTCCCGGCCGACGTGCATACACAGTCATCGCACGCGGCTGGTTCTGGCGGAAAAGAACATCAACATCGACATCGCCAACGTCGACGGTCCTGACCTGCCCGAGGACCTCATGGATCTCAATCCCTACCACACGGTGCCGACGCTGGTGGACAGGGATCTCGTGCTGTATGACTCGCGCGTCATTATCGAGTACCTCGACGAGCGCTTCCCGCATCCGCCGCTGATGCCGGTCGACCCGGTGACGCGTGCCCAGTTCCGGCTGGCGCTGTTCCGCATCGAGACGGACTGGTACCAGCTGGCGGAGCAGTTCGAGGCCGACGGCGAGCGCAAGCTCGGCGCGAAGTCGAAGAAACTGCTGCGCGAGAGCATCCTCGCCAGCGCCGACCTGTTCGCCGCCGGCACGTTCTTCCTGAGCGAGGACTTCTCGCTCGTCGACTGCAGCATCGCGCCGGTGCTGTGGCGGCTGCCCGTGTACGGCATCGAGCTCGGTTCGCAGGCCGAGGCCATCGAGAAGTACATGAAGCGCGTGTTCGAGCGTCCGTCGTTCCAGGACAGCCTGACCGAGCTCGAACAGGAAATGCGCATGTAGCGCGGGAGGCCGCCGGTGCCGGCTGCAGCCGGACGGTGGTATCCTGTCTCCCCGCAGCCGACCGCAGTCGGACGGCCGGGCTGGCCGCCGGGAGAAGCCGAGTTTGAGTCACACGAGTCGATCCAAGAGACCCTACCTGATCCGCGCGATGCACGAGTGGATGGGCGACAACGGCAACACGCCACATATCGTGGTCGATGCCGGGGTCGAGGGGGTCAGCGTGCCGCCGGAGCACGTCAAGGACGGCAAGATCATACTGAACATAAGTCACTCCGCAGCACATAATCTGAAGCTCACGAACGACGCGGTCAGCTTTCGTGCCCGCTTCTCGGGCGTGCCTTTCGATGTCTGGGTTCCGGTCGGCTCGGTGCTCGGCATTTACGCCAAGGAAACCGGCCAGGGCATGATCTTCTCGCAGGGCGCGAACCGCCCGGAACCGCCCGACCCGGAGCAGAGGGAAGCGACCCGGAGCGACCGCTCGCACCTCAAGGTCGTCAAGTAGCCGCAGCGGCGGCCGCTGCTCAGTTGCCGAGCAGCGTCGTGTCGATCAGGTCACACAGGCAGTGGATGACCAGCAGGTGCACCTCCTGGATGCGCGCCGTGCGTTCCGCCGGCACGCGGATTTCGACGTCCTTGTCGCCGAGCATCGGCGCCATGCGGCCGCCGTCGCGGCCGCTCAGCGCGACGACGTTCATGCCGCGCTCGTGCGCGGCATCTATTGCCCGGCAGACGTTCTCCGAATTGCCCGAGGTCGAGATCGCGAGCAGCACGTCGTTCGGGCGGCCCAGTGCCCGTACCTGCTTGGCGAAAATGTCCTCGTAGGCGTAGTCGTTCGCGATCGACGTCAGCGTCGACGAATCCGTCGTCAGCGCCATCGCGGGCAGGCCCGGGCGCTCCATCTCGAAGCGATTGAGCAATTCCGACGAGAAGTGCTGGGAATCGCCGGCGGAGCCACCGTTGCCACAGCTCAGGATCTTGCCGTCGGCCAGCAGCGACTGGCTCATCAGTTCGCCCGCGCGCGTGATCGCCTCGACGACCTCGGCCTGGGCGGCCTTTTTCGTGCGCATGCTCTCGTCGAAGTGGTCGTTGACTCGCCTTGCCAGGTCCATGGGCAGCCTAGTCTCCCGGTCGGAATGCATCGGTGAGCCATTGTAGCGTGTATTCGCCGGCCGACCGACCGTCGATTGCGACAACGTCGAAGCGCACCGGGCGCTCGGCCTCGGCCGGGTGGCGCGCGAGGTACTGCATCGCGGCCAGCGTGAGCTTGCGGCGCTTCGCCGGCCCGACCGACTCGAGTGCCCCGGGCATCGTCGTCGCGCGGCGGTAGCGGACCTCGACGAACACGAGCACGTCTGCGTCGTCCATGACGAGGTCGATCTCGCCGAAGCGGCAGCGCAGGTTGCGGCCGCGCGCCTTGAGGCCGCGCGCCGCCAGGTGGGCTTCCGCAAGCGCTTCCGCCCGCCGGCCGGCGGCTGCGCCCCGCGCGGCCACCCGTTCAGCGGCCGCCCGAGCGCTCGATCCAGACGATCTCGCCGTCGTCCGGCTGCACGTCAGGCACATCGGGGCGCAGGGCCGTGTCGAGCGGCGCGGGTACCGGTTCGCCGCCTTCGAAACGCGCCCACGCCAGCCGTCGACGCACACGGCCGCGCTCGTCCACAGACAGCAGCCCGGTCGCGCCGTCGATCTCGCGCATCGGCGCGAGTCCCCCGCCGTGCAGCGCCGCGACCAGCTGGTAGGCGTCGTAGCCGAGCGCGTGCAGGCGACCGAGGCGACGCTGCGCCGGCCAGGTCTCGCGGTACAGTTCGCCGAGTTCGCGAATCCAGGGCTGCGGATCGACGATCCACGGCGTGTCGGCGAACAGGATGCCGTTCAGGTCCGAGTTCGAGCGGCCGTCCATCGCGTAGATCCGCGAGGTCGAGTACACCGGCAGGTCCCCCGCGTAATGGAATTTGAGCTGCGACTTCAGCAGGCGCCCGGCGGGCGCCGTGGCCGCGAGAAAAATGAAGTCGGCGTCCTGGCGCCGGCGCGGATCGAACTGCAGCGGGCCGCCGATGTTGGCGCGCAGGCGCTGGTAGCGCTGCACGCTTTGCGTCAGGTTCAGCAGGTTCTCGATCTCGAACGAGAAGTCCTGCTTGCCGGGCTCGTAGTCGCGCGCCTCGAGCAGCGTACCGCCGCCGGACTCGAAGGCCCCGGCGAAGCTGTTCGCCAGCCGCCGGCCCCAGTCGCTGCGCGGGACCAGCGCGAGCGCGTAGCGATGGCCATCCGCCAGCGCGCGCTCGGCCGCGGCGATCGCCTCGTCCTCCGGCGACAACGCGAACTGGTACATCGCCGCCGGTGCGGTCAGGTTGTCCGGCAGCGTGTTGAGCGCGAGCACGGGCGCCGGCAGCAGCGACTCGGCGGCGAGGCGCGTGACGTTCTCGCGCAGCAGCGGACCGACGACGAATTCGGCCCCGTCGGCCACCGCCTGGCGGTAGGCGGCCGGCGCATCCGCCTGCGTGTCGTAGACCCGCACGCGCTGCGGGACCTCGAGTTCGCCGGCCGCCGCGAAATAGGCGCCGAAGAAGCCGTTCTGCACGGCCTCGCCGGCCGTCGCGTTGTTCCCGGACAGCGGCAGCAGCAGGGCGACCTGGCGCGGGTAGCCGAGTTCGTCGCCGCTCGGTAATTCGAACGTGTCGAGCAGTTCGCGTGCCGGGTGTTCGGGGTAGCTGTCCAGCCAGCGCCGCACCCCGTTGCCCCAGCCGATGCCCTGGCGGCCCGTCGAGGTCGCGAGCGCACCGAGCCGCAGCCAGCCGTCGAGCCACGGATCGTCGACCTCGGCGGCCGCGGCCCGCAGCACGCGGGGCCGGCTGACCAGCAACCCGGCCCACAGCCGTTCGCGGTTGTCGCGCTGCGCCTCGCCCGGCGGCAGGCCGTCGCCGCGCTGGCGGTACAGGGCCAGCGCGCGCAGCGGGTCGCCCTTCTGGAACCAGGCGTCCGCCTGCAGCGCCTCCGCGCGCAGCCGCTGGTCGGCCGGCAGCGGCTGGCGCAGCAGCGGCTCGAGCAGGTTCAGCGCGTCGTCCGGCCGGCCCTGCCACAGCGCGAGCGCCGCGGCGTTGCCGCTCCACAGCCACAGCAGTTCGCCGCCGGCCGGGGTCGGGATGCTGCGCAGCGCATTGGCGGCGCGCCGGCCGTCGCCGGCCTCGAGCCATTGCTCGATCGCGAGCAGGGTCAGGCGCTGCCGGTCGTCGCCCGCCGCCCGGCCTGCCAGGCCGATGTATTCGCCGGCCGCCTCGGCATGCTCGCCGCTGTCGGCCAGCCGCTCGGCCCGCCGCTCCGGGCTGACGCCGGGCAGCCCGCCCGTCGCGCAGCCCGCGCAGAGCGCGAGCAGCAACGCGAGCCCGACGGCAGCGCGCGCTCGCGGCATGCCGCTATTGTGTAACCTTCGCTTCATAGGTCCTGGCTTACGGGGTTCATCGAGAATGCAGTGCCGCAGTATGCAACGCGGGCCGCGCGCCGCAAACCGCAAAACGCCCCCGATGCCGTGGATACTCGCGCGGTGAGCGGCGGGCGCCTGTACGTCGTCGCGACTCCGATCGGCAACCTGGACGACCTGTCGCCGCGCGCCGCGCGCGTGCTGGCCGAGGTCGACCTGGTCGCCGCCGAGGATACCCGCCGGACTGGCCGGCTGCTGGCGCATGCCGGGATCAGCGCCGAGCAGGTCTCGCTGCACGAGCACAACGAGGAGCAGGCGACGGCGCGCCTCCTCGCCGAACTCGGGGCGGGCCGCACGGTGGCGCTCGTCAGCGATGCCGGCACGCCGCTGGTCAGCGATCCCGGCTACCGTCTGCTGGCCGGCGCCCACGCGGCCGGCGTGCCGGTCAGCCCGGTGCCGGGACCGAGCGCGCTGCTCGCCGCGCTGTCGGTAGCCGGCTTGCCGACGGACCGTTTCTGCTTCGAGGGCTTCCTGCCGTCGAAGGCGGCCGCGCGCCGCTCGCGGCTCGCAGAACTCGCGGCCGAGACCCGGACGCTCGTGTTCTTCGCGTCCGTGCACCGGATCGCGGACACGCTCGCCGACCTGGCCGCCGCGTTCGGCGCCGGCCGGCGTGCTTTCGTCGGCCGCGAACTGTCGAAGCTGCACGAGCAGTGCGTCGCCGCGACGGCGGGCGAGCTCGCCGCGATGGCGGCGGACGGGCGGCTGCCCGCGAAGGGCGAGTTCGTCGTCGTCTGCGCCGGCGCGCCGCAGGCCGCCACCGGAACGCTGGACGTCGACGAGCTGCTGCGCCGGCTCGCGCCGCTCTTGCCGCACCGCCAGGCCGTCGAAATCGCCGCGGCCGCGTCCGGCCGGCGCCGTAACGAGCTGTACCGCCGCCTGCTCGAGCTGACCGGCGGCGACTGACACGCGCCGCATGCAGTATCATGGCCGGCGCAGCAGGGATGGAGTCGGCCAGGCAACCGCGACGCGCAAGCCGCGCGGCGAGGAAAGTCCGGGCTCCGTCGGACACGACGCCAGGTAACGCCTGGAGGGCGCGAGCCCATGGAAAGTGCCACAGAAAACAGACCGCCCAAGCGCTCCTTGCGAGCGCCGGCAAGGGTGAAAAGGTGCGGTAAGAGCGCACCGCGCGGGTGGCAACACGCCGCGGCACGGTAAACCCCGTCGGGAGCAAGACCAAATAGGGGAGTGCGCGGGCCCGCTTCGGGTCCGCACCGCCGGTTCCGAGCGGACTCCCGGGTAGGTCGCTAGAGGCAGCCGGCGACGGCTGTCCCAGATGAATGGTTGCCCGCGACAGAACCCGGCTTACGGCGGACTCCGCCCCTGCTGCGCCTCCGATAAAAATCTATACAAAACAGCAATTTATGCGATAAGATCGCGGCGCCCGCGCGGAACGCCGCGCGCGCCGGCGCGGACGGCGGCTGTCGCCCGTTGCCGACAGTACATTGAGGGCTGGTCGAGAAAGCATATTCAAGCCCTTGATTTACAGTCTTTTAAATTTGCCATAATTTGCCCGAAACGGGCCACGGAAACGCCTCTAAGTCACTGTAGAACAACCATTTAGTGCCATTTGATTGACGCTGTCTGGCCCCCTGCCTATAGTGTCGAAAAGTGGAGAAAAGTGGGAGAAGATGGGACGCCGGCCCCGGATCGGGCCGCTACCGTCGACAGTGAATCACCGTGTTTCGTGGGGCCACCAAAGTCACCCTCGACGCCAAGGGGCGTCTCGCCATTCCGACCCGGTACCGGGAGCGGATCGTGGCGCGTTGTGACGGCCAGCTGGTGGCCACCGTGGACCGCGACGGCTGCCTGCTGCTTTACCCGCTCCCCGACTGGGAAGACATCGAGCGCAAGCTCGTTCGCCTGCCGACGCTGGATCCGAAGGCGCGCCGCCTGCAGCGCCTGATGGTCGGCTACGCGACGGAGCTCGAGCTCGACGGCCACGGCCGCATCCTGCTGAGCCGCGAGCTGCGCGAATTTGCCGGGCTGGACCGGGCCGCGATGCTGGTCGGCCAGGGCCAGAAGTTCGAGTTGTGGGACGAGGAGACCTGGAACGGCAAGCGCGACGCGTGGCGCGACGAGGACGACGGAGGCGACCTGCCGGACGAACTCAAGTCGCTGTCGTTCTGAGCGGCGGCGGCAGTGAGCGGCGAACACGTTCCGGTGCTGGAAGGCGCCGTGCTCGACGGCCTGAACCTGCGGCCCGACGGCCGCTACGTCGACGGCACGTTCGGGCGCGGCGGGCACGCGGCGGCCATCCTCGCGCGGCTGGGACCGCAGGGCAGGCTGCTTGCGATAGATCGCGATCCCGCCGCGGTGCGTGCGGCGGCGACGCTTGGGCAAGACCCGCGCTTTTCGATCAGGAGGGCTGAAATTGCGCAACTTGACGACATCGCCAGGCAAAGCGGCCTGCTCGGGCAGGTGGACGGACTGCTACTCGACCTGGGTGTCTCGTCGCCGCAGCTGGATGACGGGACACGCGGCTTCAGCTTCCGTCACGACGGACCGCTGGACATGCGCATGGACCCGCAACAGGGACAAAGCGCCGCCGACTGGCTGAAGACGGTAGACGAGAAGAGCTTGAAACGGGTGTTGAAAAACTACGGTGAGGAACGGCACGCGGCGCGCATCGCGCGCGCGATCCTGCGTGCGCGCGCCGAACGCCCGCTCACGCGCACCAGCGAGCTCGCGGCGCTGGTCGCCGACTGCGTGCCGGCGCGCGGCGAACGCCTGCACCCGGCGACGCGCACCTTCCAGGCCATCCGCATCGCGGTGAACGACGAACTCGGTCAGCTCGAACGGGCGCTCGATGCCAGCCTCGACGTGCTGGCGCCGGGCGGCCGGCTGTGCGTGATCAGCTTTCACTCGCTCGAGGACCGGCTGGTCAAGCGCTTCATCCGTCGTCACAGCGAGACGCCCGCGCCGTGGCGCGGCCTGCCGGACGTGCCTCGCGAGCACCGGCCCGCGTTGCGCGCCGTGGGGCGCGGCGTGACGGCGGACGCGGCCGAGGGCGGGCGGCTGGTGCACGCGCCCTCCTCCCGGCCCGCCGGGATCCTGCG
>CALALV010000066.1 GCA_937925605.1 uncultured Woeseia sp. | reverse complement strand
CCCTCATTCGCCCGGGTGCCAGGAGCGGCCGTCGCGGTCGAGCAGCAGGGAAGCCGCCGTCGGCCCCCAGGAGCCGGCGACGTAGGTTTCGACTTTCTGTCGCGATTCCTGCCCGCCCGCGACGACCTGGTCGACCCACTGCCACGCCGCCTCGACCTCGTCGCGGCGCATGAACAGCGCCGGGCGCCCGCGGATGACCTCCATCAGCAGGCGCTCGTAGGCGTCCGGGTAGCGGACGCCGAAAGCCTCCTCGAAGCTCAGGTCCAGCGACACCGCGCGCAGGTCGAAACCGCCGGGGCCTGGCTCCTTCGCCATCACCGCGAGCTTGACGCCCTCGTCCGGCTGCAGCCGGATCGTCAGGCGGTTCGGCTGGATCTCGTCGTGCAGGCTTTCGAAGATCGAGTGCGGTACCTGCTGGAACTGCACGACGATTTCGGAGTGCTTCGACTTCATGCGCTTGCCGGTGCGCAGGTAGAACGGCACCCCGGACCAGCGCCAGTTCTCGATATCGACCTTGAGCGCCACGAAGGTCTCGGTGCTGCTTTTGTCCGAGCCGAGTTCCTCGAGATAACCCGGGACCGCGCTGCCGTCGATCGCGCCCGCCGCGTACTGCCCGCGCACGCTGTGCGACTTGACCTCGGCCGCCGTGATCGGTCGCAGCGCGCGCAGCACCTTGAGCTTCTCGTCGCGGACCGACTCGTGGTCGAGGTTCGCAGGCGCCTCCATCGCGACCAGGCACAGCAGCTGCAGCAGGTGGTTCTGCACCATGTCGCGCAGCGCGCCGATGTCGTCGTAAAACTCGATGCGACCGCCGACGCCCAGGTCCTCGGCGACCGTGATCTGCACGTGGTCGACGACGCCGCGCCGCCACAGCGGCTCGAACAGCGAGTTGGCGAAGCGCAGCGCGATCAGGTTCTGCACCGTCTCCTTGCCGAGGTAGTGGTCGATGCGAAAGATATCGCTTTCGCGGAACGACGCGCCGACCTCCTCGTTGATCGCGCGCGCGGATTCGCTGTCGTGGCCCAGCGGCTTCTCCAGAACGATGCGCACCTGCTCCGTCAGCAGCCCGTTGACGCGGAAACCGGTCGCGATCGGGCCGAACAGCGACGGCGAGGTTGCGGCGTAGACGACGCGCACCCGGTCCTCGTGACCGGCCAGCAGCTGGCTCAGTTCGCCCCAGCTGCCGTGGTCGAGTGCATCGGCCTCGACGTAGTGGAGCCGCGCCGCGAAGCCGTCGAGCACCGCCTCGTCGCAGTCCTCGTCCGCGAGCGCGCGGCGCACGGAGTCCAGCGCCTCGCGGCGGTACTCGTCGTTTGCCTGGGCGCCGCGGCCAACGGCGATGATGCGGCTGTCCTCGCTCACCTGGCCGTCGCGCACGCGGTGGTACATCGCCGGCAGCAGCTTGCGCATGGCGAGGTCGCCGGTGCCGCCGACGATGACGAGGTCGAAGGGCTCGACCGGGATGAACTGGGCCATGGGACTCCTCGAGTTTCGGTAATTTTAGTACCTGAGCGCGGATAAGCCAGAAAATTTTGCTGTCTTTTGTTACGAACTAATGTAATTTTACTACATGCTCGACCGTATCCAGCAGGAACTGCCGGTACTGAGCCCGGCCGAGGCGCGCGTCGCGCGCTGGATCCTCGCGCACCCGCGCGAGACCGTAGGCGCCGCCGTGGCCGACGTCGCCGCGGCGGCGCGCGTCAGCCAGCCCACCGTCATCCGCTTCTGCCGGCGCCTCGGCGCCGGCGGCTTCCGCGAATTCCGCGTGCGCCTGGCCGAGGCCATCGCCCGGCCCGGGAGCTACCTGCACCGGGACGTGCAGCGCGACGACAGCGGCACGGACGCGATCGGCAAGGTCATCGACCGCTCGATCCAGGCGCTGCTCGACCTGCGCGCGATCGGCGCCGACCTGCCCTACGCGGCCGTTGCCGGGCGCCTGTGCAGCGCCCGCCAGGTCGTGTTCGCAGGCGTCGGCGCATCCGGCCATGTCGCCGCCGACGCCTGTCACAAGTTCTTCCGCCTCGGGCTGGCCTGCTGCGCCACCAGCGACGTGCCGACAATGCTGCAGCTCGCCGCGATCGCGGAAGCCGACGACGTGCTGCTGCTCGTCTCGCAGAGCGGGCTGAGCCGCGGGGTCATCGACGCCGCCCGCGCCGGCCGCAGCCGCGACGCGACGGTCGTCGCGCTGACCGCGCCCGGCTCGCCGCTCGCCGCCGAGGCGACGCTGCTGTTCCCGCTGCCCGGCGACGACGACAGCGGCGTGTACACGCCGACCAGTTCCCGGCTCGCACGCCTCGCGCTGCTCGACGCGCTGCAGGTCGCGACGGCGCTCCGGCTGGGCGACGCCGCGGAGTCCCGGCTGCGCGCCAGCAAGAACGCGCTCGGCGCCGCGCGGGCGTCGATAAGTCACTGAAAAGCAATTATTTCGCATCGTTTCAGTCGACCGCCCCGGCGTTGTGGCCGGTCGCGCGACTGGACTATGATGCCTGCATGAAACAGGGCGCCGTCACTTCCTTCGACATCGCGCAGGCCGCCGGCGTGTCGCAGGCGACCGTGTCGCGCGCCCTGCGCGGCTCCAGCCGCGTCCGGCCGGAGACCCGCGAGCGCATCCTGAAGATCGCCCGCGAGATGAACTACTACGTGAACCGCAGCGCGGCCAACCTGCGCACCCAGCGCAGTTCGACGATCGCGCTCCTGTTGTTCGACGAGTCGACCGACCACGAGTCCGAGATCAACCCGTTCTTCCTGAACATGCTCGGCTCGATCACGACGGCGGCCGCGAACCTCGGCTACGAGGTCCTGGTGTCCTTCCAGCAGCGCAGCGACGACTGGCACATCCAGTACGAGTTCTCGAACCGTGCCGACGGCCTGCTGATCCTCGGCTACGGCGACTACGTGACCTACCGGCCCAAGCTCGAGGCGCTGGCCGAGGCGAAAGCCAATTTCATCATCTGGGGCCCGATCATCGAGGACCAGCCGGGCCATTCGGTCGGCTGCGACAACGAGCTCGGCGCGTTCGAGGCCGTGACCCACCTCGCCGGCATCGGCCGGCGGCGCATCGCTTTCGTCGGGAACGCGTCCCAGCACAGCCCCGAGTTCCATGCGCGCCTGCTCGGCTACCGTCGCGCGCTC
This sequence comes from uncultured Woeseia sp., assembly GCA_937925605.1. Taxonomy (GTDB): domain Bacteria; phylum Pseudomonadota; class Gammaproteobacteria; order Steroidobacterales; family Woeseiaceae; genus Woeseia. The sequence continues at coordinate 33,072 of CALALV010000066.1, read as the reverse complement.
GGCCATGCCGGACTCGCGGAGCGGGACGAACTCTGCGTGGGCGCCGACAATACGGAGGAATCCGGGATCGCCGCCGTCGAGGGCCTGCTCGGGGCCGGCGTCGAGTTCGACGGCCTGTTTGCCGCCTCGGACCAGATCGCCATCGGCGCGATGCGCGCGCTGCAGGCGGGCGGGCTCGCGATCCCCCGGGACGTCAGCGTCGTCGGCTTCGACGACATCCCGCGTGCAGCCTCGGTGACGCCGGCGCTGACGACGGTGCAGCAAAACACCCGTACCGCGGGCAAACTGCTCGTGACGAACCTCGTTAAACTGATCGAGGGCGAGACCGTCGAATCCACGCAGATGCCGCCGAAGCTCATCGTGCGCAAGTCCTGCGGCGCCCCACCCGCCCGCAACACCTGAATCAGCGCAGGTAGAGCCGGTAGCCCCAGGCCGGCAGCTCCAGCGCGAATTCCTCGTCGAGCGCGACCTCGTCGCCGCTGAAAAACTCGCGGTACTCGCCGTGGTACAGGCTCTCGTCGAACGTGACGCGCAGGGCGTCCGCGGAAAAGTTGAACACGGCGAACACCTGCTCGTCGGCATTGCGGCGCACGAAGGAGAACACGCGCGACGGCGCGCTGTTCGGCACGTGCTCCATCAGCGCGCCCCAGCGGCCGTTCCACAGCGCGCGCGTCTCTTTCTTCAACGCAAACAGGTCCCGGTAAAGCTCGCCGACCGGGTGCTCGCGCCACTCGATCGGGTCCTTCTCGAAGAACTCGAGGCGCTTCGGGTTTCCGGCTTCCTGCCCGCTGTAGACGAGCGGCATGCCCTCGCCGACGACGGACAGCACGATCGCGGCGTTGAGCGCGTCGCCGAACTGTTCGAACTGCGTGCCGTCCCAGCTGTTCTTGTCGTGGTTTGCTACGTGCGTCATGCGGTAGGCGTCGCGCGGCCAGGCGGACTCGTTCGCGGAGTAGTAGCCGTACAGCGCGTTGACGTCGGCCTTGCCCATGGCGATAGCGTGCATGGCGTCGTACCACGACCAGGCATAGGTCATGTCGAAGGCCTCGGCGTGCAGGTCGCGCGATTCCCACTCGGCGAGCATGAACACCGGCCGGATCGCGTCGAGCTCGCGGCGCACGGTGTTCCAGAAGTCCAGCGGCACGTAGCCCGCGACGTCGCAGCGGTAGCCGTCGATGCCGACCTCCCGTACCCAGTACTTCAAGGCCTCGGCCATGTAGCGACGCACTCCGGGCTGGCCGTAGTCGAGGTCGATGATGTCGCTCCAGTCCCACCACGGCGTCGGCCGGAAGTCGCCCTTCCAGTCGCGCTCGTACCACTCCGGGTGCTGCTCGACCAGCGGGTTGTCCCAGGCCGTGTGATTGGCGACCCAGTCGAGGATCACGTACAGGCCGAGCTCGTGCGCGCGGTCTACGAAAGACCTGAGATCCTCGAGCGTGCCGAACTCCGGATTGACGCCGAAGTAGTCGCGCACCGAGTACGGGCTGCCCAGCGTGCCCTTGCGGTTCTTCTCGCCTATCGGGTGTATCGGCATGAGCCAGACAATGTCGATGCCGAGTTCCTTGAGCCGCGGCAGCTGCGCCTCCGCCGCGCGGAACGTGCCTTCCTCGGTGAACTGCCGCGTGTTGAGCTCGTAGATGACCGCGTTGCGGCTCCACTCGGGATGCTCGATGCGAACGTAGTCGCGCGGGACATGCGGGTCCGTCGCATCGTCCGCGACGACCAGCGCCGGCGCGACCAGGAAAAATACTATTACGAGCCGGCGTATCGCGTTCATGTTCACTCGCTATCGACAGAGCCGCCTCGGCGCGCGGCGGCGTGCAGGGAATCGAGGCGCGCGGCCAGCGCCGCGTCGTTGACCGGCGCGTCGAACAGCAGCACGCGCACGCCATGCGCCGGCACCTCGACGACGAGCCGCGCCTCGTCGGCCGACACGTCGAACGTCTCGCCGCTCTGCGCATCGCGCCAGCGGCCGGCGCTCAGGTAGCGCGTCACCGGGAGCGCAGCGGCCGCGTCGCCGCGGTTCAGCAGCACCAGTGCAGTCTGTGCCTGGCCCCCGTGCTGGAACACGCGCAGGAAGCTGGCCGTATCGGTGCCGAAATCGAGGTTGACCTGCAGGCCGCGCTGCAGCGCGACCGAGTCGCGGCGCACGGCCGCGATCGCCGCGAGCGCCTGCCTGACCGGGTGCCCTGCCGACGCGGCGACGCGCTCGGCGCCGTAGTAATCGCGGTTGCCGCCGTGCTCCGGCCGGCCGGCGCGAAACGCCGTCTCGGAACCGTAGTAGATCACCGGGATGCCGCGGCTCGTGAACAGCCAGTTGTGCGCGTCGATGAAGCCGGCCTCGTCGGCGGCCATGCGCGGCATGTCGTGGTTGTCGTAGAAGGTCATCAGGTCGTACGGGTTCTGGTAGAGCCCGTCGTCCAGGTGCAGGTAGTCGGGCAGCCGCGCGAGCGGCTGACCCCCGGCGAACACCTCGTTGATGCGCTGCCGGCCGGGGAAGTCGAGCACGCTGATGCCGCCGTTCTCGGGCCAGGTGTGCTGCGCGATGTTGGCGGCGTCGTAGTCGAAGCTTTCGCCGAACATGAAGAAGCCCGGGTGCTCGGCGCGGATGCGCTCCGCGAACTGTTTCCAGTACGCGTGCGGCATGTGCCGGATCGTGTCGACCCGGAACGCGGCCGCGCCCTGCCCGATCCACTTGAGGTAGGCCGCGACGAAATAGTCGAGCACGGCGGGATTCGTGTCGTCGAGATTGGACAGCTGCGCGAGATCAGGCTCGTCGTGGAAGAACGCGTGCAGCGCGTTGCCGTCCGGGTCGAGCTCTGCAGGCGGCAGGTTCTGGTGATCCGCAACGAGCGTGCCGTCGGCGTCGTACAGCTCACCGAACTGCGGCTGGTCCGCGGGCATCGTCCACGACGGCGAGCCGTGGTTGCAGACGATGTCGAGCACCGTCTTCAGCCCGTGCCGCTCGCCGAGCTCGCGGGTCAGGTCCGCGAACGCGACACCGGGCGACTCGAGGTGCTCGTCGACCTCGAAGAAATTGACGCCCCAGTAGCCGTGGTAGCCGGCCTTGCCGTGATCGGCGAAAACACCCTCGCCGAGCCGCGAGCCGCCGCTGAATGCCTGGTCCGGATTCTCGACGATGGGCGTGATCCACACAGCCGTGAAACCCATGTCCGCGATGTGCCCGGCGTGCTCGAGCAGGCCGCGGAAGTCGCCGCCCAGGTAGCCGATGTTGCCGCTGCGGCCCTCGAGGTCCGTGATCGGGCGGTCGAAGCTGCGCCACTCGGGGCCGCCCTGCCCGGGCTGGTTATTGCCCGGGTCGCCGTCCACGTAACGGTCCGTCACGACGAAGTACACGGCCTCGGCCGCGAACGGCTCGAGCGTGCCGTACCACTCCGCGACCGCGGCATCGCCCGGCGCCTCGCTGCCGCCGCAGGCGACCAGCGCGGCCGCGAGCAGGCAGCCCGCGACGCGCCTCACGACGCCGGCTCCGCGTCGCGGTCGACCAGCATCGTCGCGAGGCCGGCCAGCACCATCAGGACGCCGCCGATGACGAGCCCGAAGATCGCGCGGCCGTCGAACAGGTCGCGCAGCAGCAGGCCCAGCACGCTGGCGGCGATCAGCTGCGGGATGACGATGAAGAAATTGAAGATGCCCATGTAGACGCCCATCTTGTCGGCCGGGATGGAATTCGACAGCAGCGCGTAGGGCAGCGACAGGATCGATGCCCAGGCGACGCCGACGCCGATCATCGGCAGCAGCAGCCAGGCCGGGTCCTCGATGAACCAGAAGCTCGCGAGGCCGACGCCGCCCAGCGTGAGATTGAGCAGGTGGCAGGGCCGGCAGCCGAGCCGGTTCGCGACGAACGGAATCAGGATCGCCGCGAGCGCGGCGAAACCGTTGTAGGCGGCGAACAGCACGCCGACCCAGTCGGCGCCGTCGTTGTAGGCCCGCGAGGCGACGTCCAGCGTGTCGTAGTGATGGCTCGTGACCGCGGCCGTGCCGTAGATCCACATCGCGAACAGCGCGAACCAGGAAAAAAACTGCACGACGGCGAGCTGCTTCATGACCCGCGGCATGTTGAACAGGTCGTTGACGATGCTGCACAGCGCGTTGTCCGTCCGCTCGCGTCGAATCAGCCCGGCCGTGAACCACTGCAGCAGGCCGAACGCCAGCGCGCCGCCCGCGAGGATGTACAGTTCCTTGTCGAGTCCGCGCCAGACAATGATCGCGAGCAACAGGCCGCCGGCGACGAGCCAGCCGCTGCCGCCCTTCGCGTAGGCGGATGCCGGACGCGACGGCGACAGGCCGACCGGCGCCGTGTCGTCGCCCCCGGCGGCGAACGCGTGCAGCTCCTCGGGCGAATACTCGCGCGTGCGCAGCACGGTCCAGAGTACGGCCAGCAGGAACACGGCGCCGCCGAAATAGAAAGACAGGCGCACCGATTCGGGCACAACGCCGGGCGGCGCCGTGTTGTCGACTCCCATCCAGTTGCTCATCATCCACGGCAGCGCCGAGGCGACGACCGCGCCGACGCCGATGAAGAAGCTCTGCATCGCGAAGCCGGCCGTCCGCTGTTTCTCCGGCAGCATGTCGCCGACGAACGCCCGGAACGGTTCCATTGAAACGTTGATGCTGGCGTCCATGATCCACAGCATGCCGGCCGCAACCCACAGCACCGGGGAATTCGGCATCACGAACAGCGCGAGCGACGCGAGGATTGCGCCGACCAGGAAATAAGGGCGACGGCGGCCGAAGCGGTTCCAGGTGTTGTCGCTCATGTGGCCGATGATCGGCTGCACCAGCAGCCCGGTCAGCGGCGCGGCGACCCAGAGGATCGGCAGGTCCTCGATCTCCGCGCCGAGGGTCTGGAAGATCCGGCTGACGTTGGCGTTCTGCAGGGCGAAGCCGAACTGGATGCCCAGGAAGCCGAAGCTCATGTTCCAGATCTGCCAGAAACCCAGGCGTGGTTTTTCGCGCATTCCTCTCCCCCCGGACGAGACCGCGCCAGTGTAGCAGCGGGCCGCGTACGACCTTTGTCGAATCACCAACATGCAATCGTATTCATGTGCTGCCGCGGGCCGCGCGGCTGCCGGGCCCGGCGCGCGCACGCCATAATGAGCAACCGCCGGCGCTGCCGGCGCGACAGGAATCGAGCGATGCTGGTGCGTATTCGTAACGGACTCTTCGTACTGCTGCTGTGCGGCGGCAGCGCATTCGCCGCCGGCCCGGTCGAACGGGTCGAGCCGGCGTTCTGGTGGACGGGCTTCGCCGAGCCCGAATTGCAGGTCATGCTCTACGGCGATGACATCGGGCGCTTCGCTGCGAGCGTCGCGCATCCGGGATTGCGCATCGCGCGGGTCACTCGAGTTGCGAGTCCGAATTACCTGTTCGTCTACCTCGCGATCGAAGACGATGCGCGCCCGGGTGAATTCATGATCGAGCTCGCCGACCGCGACGAGCGGCTGTCCGTGCCGTACACGCTGTACACGCGCAGCGACGACCCGGCGCACACGCGCGGGTTCTCCACCGCCGACACGATCTACCTGATCACGCCGGACCGCTTCGCGAACGGCGACAGCCGCAACGACGACGTGGCCGGCATGGGCGATCCCGCGAACCGCGCCGACCCTACCGGCCGCCACGGCGGCGACCTGCGCGGCATCGCGGACCGCCTCGACTACATCGGGGGCCTGGGGTTCACGGCTATCTGGCTGAACCCGGTACTGGAAAACCGCATGCCGCGGACTTCCTACCACGGCTACTCGACGACCGACTTCTACCGGGTCGATCCGCGCTACGGCACGAACGAGGACTACCGCCAGCTGGTCGCATCCGCGAAGGCGCGCGGCATCGGCACGATCATGGACATGATCGTGAACCACGTCGGCAGCGAGCACTGGTGGCTCGCCGACCTGCCGACCGAAGACTGGCTGAACGCCGCGGAGGAGCGCTTCATCACCAGCCACGAACGCACGGTATGGCAGGACCCGTACGCGGCGGAGGCCGACCGCAGCGCCTTCGCCGACGGCTGGTTCGTCGACACGATGCCGGATCTCAACCAGCGCAATCCGCTGCTCGCCGACTACCTGGTGCAGAACGCGATCTGGTGGATCGAGTACCTGGGCCTCGCCGGCATCCGCATGGACACCTGGCCGTACCCGGACAAGGACTTCATGACCGACTGGACGCGACGGGTCATGCGCGAGTTCCCCGAGTTCAATATCGTCGGCGAGGAATGGAGCCTGAACCAGCCGACGGTTGCGTACTGGCAGCGCGGCAAGCAGAACGCCGACGGCTACCGGGGCGCGCTGCCGAGCCTGATGGATTTCCCGCTGCAGGATGCGCTCAGGCGCGCGCTGACTGCGCCCGAACAGCGCCACCAGTCCGGCCTGATCGAGCTGTACCGGACCGTGGCGAACGACTTCCTGTACGCCGACCCGAACGCACTCGTGATCTTCCCCGACAACCACGACATGAGCCGCATCTACACGCAGCTCGGCGAGGACTACGACCTTTACCGCATGGCGCTGACTTTCCTGCTGACGATGCGCGGCACGCCGCAGATCTACTACGGCACCGAGATCCTGATGAGCCACCCCGGCACCGATGCGCACGGCATCATCCGCAGCGACTTCCCGGGCGGCTGGCGCGGCGACGCGCAGGACGCGTTCAGCGGCCGCGGGCTCGCGCCGCAGGCGCTCGCCGCGCAGGAACTCGTTCGCCGGCTGGTCCGCTGGCGCCGCGGGCAGCCGGCCGTCCACGCGGGCGAGCTGCTGCACTACGTCCCGCAGGACGGTGTCTACGCGTACTTCCGCTACGACGACGCCAGCCGCCTGATGGTCGTCCTGAACAAGAACGCGGAGCCCGTCGTCCTCGAGACCGCCCGCTTCGCCGAGGGAATTGCCGGCCGCCGCGCGGGCATCGACGTGCTCACCGGCGAGCGGCTGGCCGTCGCGCCCGCACTCGACCTGCCGGCGCGTGGCACGCTGCTGCTCGAACTCGTCGATTGAAGCCGCGGGTACAATCGTATTCCGCTCGGGAATACGTATGCACACGCTTGCCTGCGAGCGGCAGGTGGGCGTCAATACCTGCTATGGATGGCGGGCCTGCGGGCGCGCGACGCCGGGGCCGGACAGGATGATCGCGGTACAACCAGAACAAGAAGTCGTACCGGGGGCCGAAAGTCCCCTCCCCGCCGGGCGCCGGGCCGGCGTGTGCCTGCACCTGACGGCGCTGCCGGGCGACTACGGCATCGGCGAGATCGGCTCGCAGGCGCGGCGCTTCATCGACTTCATCGCCGACGCCGGCCTGCGCGTCTGGCAGTTCCTGCCGACCGGCCCGACGGCCTACGGCGACTCGCCCTACCAGCCACTGTCCAGTTTCGCGGGCAACGAAATGCTCGTCGACATCGACGGCCTGCTCGAGTGGCAGCTGCTGCTGCCGGACGAAACGGCGCCGCTCCGGGCGCTGCCGGAAGACCACGTCGACTACGGCCGGCTGATCCCGGTCAAGCACGCGCTGCTCCGGCGTGCCGCGACGCGCTTCCCGGAGCGCGCGCCCGGCTGGCTGCGGGACGACTACGCCGCGTTCCTCGAGCAGAACGACGAAAGCTGGCTGCGCGACTACGCGCTGTTCCGCCTGCTGAAGTCCGAGCACGGCGAACGCCCCTGGCCCGAGTGGCCGAAGCGCTACGTGCACCGCGAGTCCGCGGCGCTCGAGCGCTTCGCGGCCGAGCGGGCGCAGGATCTCGAGCGGATCAAGATCGTCCAGTTCCTGTTCGACGCCCAGTGGGCTGAGTTGCGCCGGCATGCCGAGAAGCGCGGCGTCTGGCTGTTCGGCGACATGCCGATCTACATCGCGCTGGACTCGGCGGATGCCTGGGCCAACCGCGAGATGCTGCAGATCGACGCCGAGGGCCGACCGTCGCACGTGGCCGGAGTGCCGCCCGATTATTTCAGCGAGGACGGCCAGCTCTGGGGCAATCCGCTGTACGACTGGGACTACCACGAACGTCACGGCTATTCCTGGTGGATCGAGCGGCTGCGGCACGCCGCGGCGCGTAGCGACCTCGTGCGCATCGACCACTTCCGCGGCTTCGAGTCCTACTGGTCGGTGCCGGCCGACGAGACCACGGCCCGCAACGGCCGCTGGGAACCGGGCCCGGGCGACCGCATCTTCGACGCACTTCGCGAGGCGCTCGGCCACCTGCCGATCGTCGCCGAGGATCTCGGCGTCATCACGCCCGAGGTCGAGGCGCTGCGCGACCGCCACCGCATGCCGGGCATGGTCATCCTGCAGTTCGACGTCTGCGACGAGGCTTTCGACCTCGCGCAGATTCGCAAGAACAGCGTCTGCTACACGGGCACCCACGACAACGACACGACGCTCGGCTGGTTCACGGGCAGCCCGGGCGACAACCGCAGCAGGCAGGAGATCGCCGACACCCAGCGCCGTGTGCTCGAGGTCACCGGCGGCGACGCGAGCACCGTGACCGCGGACCTCGTGCGGCTCGCGATGCAGAGTCCTTCCCGACTCGCGATCGCACCGCTGCAGGATTTCCTGGGGCTCGGCTCCGCCGCCCGCTTCAATACCCCCGGCAAGCCCCGCGACAACTGGCGCTGGCGCACGACCTCCGACCAGCTGTCGGGCGCCTTCGCCCGCGACCTGGCCCGCCTGGTTCGCGAATCGCAGCGCGGCGCCTGAGGCGCGAATCGCAGCGCGGCGCCGGGATGCACCGGCGCGGTGCGCGGGTTCTGCGTTAAACTCTGGCGCAGTTGCGTGTCCGGGGGGCGTCCGATGGAACAGGAAGACCAGGTGAGCGATCTGAGATACGTCAGCCGGCTGACGCGCGAGACCCTCGCGCTGATCCTCGCCGGTGGCCAGGGGTCGCGGCTGCACGAGCTGACCACGTGGCGGGCGAAACCGTCGCTGTACTTCGGCGGCAAGCTGCGCATCATCGACTTTCCGCTGTCGAACTGCCTGAACTCGGGCCTGCGCCGCATCGGCGTGCTGACCCAGTACAAGGCACACTCGCTGATCCGCCACCTCGTGCACGGCTGGACCGGTTTCCGCCCCGGCGGCCGCGAGTTCGTCGAGATCCTGCCGGCCTCGCAACGCGTCGGCGGCGAGTGGTACAAGGGCACCGCGGACGCGGTCTACCAGAACCTCGACATCATCCGCACCCACGCGCCGAGGCTGGTGCTGGTACTGGCCGGCGACCACGTCTACAAGATGGACTACGGCCCGCTGCTCGCGAACCATGCCGAGCGCGAGGCCGACATGACGGTGTGCTGCATCGAGGTGCCGATCGAGGAAGCGGCCGGCCAGCTCGGCGTCATGACCGTCGACGAATCCGGCCGGGTCATCGACTTCAACGAGAAGCCGGCGAAGCCGACACCGATCCCCGGCAACCGCGAGCTGTGTCTCGCCTCGATGGGCAACTACGTGTTCAACACGGAGTTCCTCTACGAACAGACGATCAAGGACGCCGATTCGCCGAACACGTCGCACGACTTCGGCCGCGACATCATCCCGTCGATCATCGACAAGTACCGGGTCTATGCGTACCCGTTCCGCGACCCCGACACCGGCGAGCAGGCCTACTGGCGCGACGTCGGCACGCTGGATGCGTTCTGGGAAGCGAACATGGAGCTGATCGGCGTAACGCCGCAGCTGAACCTGTACGACGACGCCTGGCCGATCCTGACGGCCCAGGACCAGCTGCCGCCTGCGAAATTCGTCTTCGACGAGCCGGGCCGGCGCGGCGAGGCCGTCCAGTCCATGGTCTCGGCCGGCTGCGTCGTCTCGGGCTCCAGCGTCTACCGGTCGCTGCTGTTCTCGAAATCCAAGATCAACTCCTACTCGACCGTCGAGGACTCCGTGATCCTGCCGCAGGTCAATATCGGCCGGCACTGCCGCATCCGCCGCGCGATCATCGACCGCGGCGCGCAGATACCGGAAGGCACCGAGATCGGCATCGACCACGAGCGCGACCGCGAGCGCGGCTTCCGCATCACGAAGGGCGGCGTCGTGCTGGTCACGCCCGACATGCTCGGCCAGCAGCTGCATTTCACGCGCTGAACCGACGACGGTGCCCGCTTGTCCCTGACCGAAGCCTTCGACGCCATCGCCGCGGCCCGCCACGGCGACCCCTTCGCCGTGCTCGGCCCGCACCGCGACGGCAAGCGGCGGGTCGTGCGCAGCTTCCAGCCGCAGGCCGCCGCGGCCGAGCTGATCGACCGCAATGGCCGCGTGCTCGCAGCCATGCAGCGCGTGCACCCGGACGGCCTGTTCGAGGGCGAGCTGCCGCCGCGGCTGCGCCACTACCGGCTGCGCCTGCGCCACGGCGACGGCAGCGAGGCAGACGTCGAGGACCCGTACCGTTTCGGCTCGGCGCTGGGTGAACTCGACCTGCACCTGCTCGGCGAGGGCTCGCATCGCAACATCGGTCGCACGCTCGGCTCGCAGGTCCGCGAGATGGACGGCGTCAGCGGCACGCGTTTCGCCGTCTGGGCGCCGAACGCGTCGCGGGTCAGCGTCGTCGGCAGCTTCAACGACTGGGACGGCCGGCGCCACCCGATGCGCTGCCATCCCGGCAACGGCATCTGGGAGATCTTCCTGCCCGGCGTCGACGTCGGCGCCCTCTACAAGTTCGAGTTGCTGGATCGCGACGGCAAGCTGCTGCCGCTCAAGACCGACCCGCTCGCGAACTTCTTCGAGCCGCCGCCCGGCAACGCGTCGATCGTCTACCGGAGCCGTTACGAGTGGCAGGACGACGAGTGGATGCAGGGCCGGCACGGTCGCCTCGGGCTGGACGCGCCGATGAGCGTCTACGAGGTGCACGCAGGCTCCTGGCGCCGGCGCCCGGAGGAAGGCAACCGCTGGCTCGGCTGGCGCGAACTGGCCGACGAACTGGTCGACTACGTCGTCGACATGGGCTTCACGCACATTGAACTGATGCCGGTGACCGAGCATCCCTTCGACGGCTCCTGGGGCTACCAGCCGATCGGCCTGTTCGCGCCGACCTGGCGCTTCGGCGCGCCGGACGACTTCCGGCACTTCGTCGACCGCTGCCACCAGGCCGGCATCGGCGTCATCGTCGACTGGGTGCCGGCGCACTTCCCGCGCGACGAGCACGGCCTCGCGCAGTTCGACGGCACCGCGCTGTACGAGCACGCGGACCCGCGCAAGGGCGCGCACGCGGACTGGGGCACGCTGATCTTCAACTACGGCCGGCGCGAGGTCGTCAACTACCTGCTCGGCAGCGCGCTGTACTGGATCGACGAGATGCACGTCGACGGGCTGCGCGTCGATGCCGTCGCGTCGATGCTGTACCTCGACTACTCGCGCAAGGACGGCGAGTGGCTGCCGAACGAGTACGGTGGCAACGAGAACCTCGAGGCCGTGGCCTTCCTGAAGCGCTTCAACGAGGTCATCCACGAACACGGCGCGATCTCGCTGGCCGAGGAATCGACCGCCTGGCCCGGCGTCTCGAAGCCGGTTTTTTCCGGCGGGCTCGGTTTCACCTACAAGTGGAACATGGGCTGGATGAACGACACGCTGCGCTACATGCAGGAAGACCCGCTGCACCGCAGCTATCACCACGACAAGATGACCTTCGGCCTGGTCTACGCCTTCGACGAGAACTTCGTGCTGCCGCTGTCGCACGACGAGGTCGTGCACGGCAAGCGCTCGCTGCTCGGCCGCATGCCCGGCGACGAATTCCGGCGCTTCGCGAACCTGCGTGCGTACTACGCTTTCATGTTCGCGCACCCGGGCAAGAAGCTCCTGTTCATGGGCAGCGAGCTCGCGCCCTACACCGAGTGGAACCACGACGTCTCGCTCGACTGGCACCTGCTCGACTTTCCGGTGCACGCCGGCATCCAGCGGCTGCTGCGCGACCTGAACGCGCTGTACCGCGGGCTGCCGCCGCTGCACGAAATCGATCACGAGGGCGCGGGCTTCGCCTGGATCGACTGGCAGGACCGCGAGTCGAGCGTGCTGTCCTGGCTGCGTCGCGACCGCGACGGCGGTTTCGTCGTCTGCGTCACGAACTTCACGCCGGTCGTGCGCCACGACTACTGCATCGGCGTGCCGCAGGCCGCCCGCTACATTGAAATACTGAACACCGATCGTGAGCATTACGCCGGTTCCGGCGTGGAGAACCGCGGCGAGCTCGAACCCCGTCCCGGCGAGCTGCACGGCTACGAACAGCACCTGTCGCTGACGCTGCCGCCGCTCGCCACGATCATCCTGAAACCCGCCAATCCCTGAAGGCCATTGCATGAACAAGCCCGATCTCGTGAACGGCTTCGGCGCCGACCACATCGAATTGCTGCAGATGCCGCCGCTCGGCATGAGCGCCGACGAGCTGCTGCACGACTTCACCCATTACTTCGGCCGCACGCTCGGCCGGCGCACGATCCGCAAGAAGCTGCCGTTCGTCTACCAGGCGCTGGCCTTCGCCGTGCGCGACCGTCTGATGGAGCGCTGGAACCGCACGAACATCGCGGTCGAACGCTCCGACTGCCGGCGCGTCTGCTACATGTCGCTCGAGTTCCTGATGGGCCGCCTGATGCGCAACGCGCTGATCAGCCTGGGCGTCGACGGGACCGCGGCCGATGCGCTGAACCGCCTCGGCATCGGCCTCGAGGACGTCTACGAGCGCGAGCACGACGCCGGGCTCGGCAACGGCGGCCTGGGGAGGCTCGCCGCCTGTTTCCTCGACAGCTGCGCGACGCTCCGGCTGCCGGTCATCGGCTACGGCATCCGCTACCAGTACGGCATGTTCCACCAGCGCATCGAGAACGGCTACCAGGTCGAGGAGCCGGACCCGTGGCTGCGCGAAGGTTTCCCGTGGGAGATCGAGCGCATCGAGCTCGCGCAGACCGTGCGCTTCGGCGGGCAGACCGAGACCTACACGGACCACGAGGGCGGCGAGCGGCGGCGCTGGATCAACACCCACGACGTGCTCGCGATTCCCTACGACATCCCGATTCCCGGCTACCGGAACGACATCGTCAACACGCTGCGCCTCTGGTCGGCGGCGGCGACGGACGAGTTCGACCTCGAGGAATTCAACGCCGGCAGCTATGCCGACGCGGTCGCGGCCAAGAACGAGGCCGAGAACATCACGATGGTGCTGTACCCGAACGCGGCGACCGAGTCCGGCCAGGAACTGCGCCTGCGCCAGCAGTACTTCCTCGTCTCGGCCAGCCTGCAGGACATGCTGCGCGACTGGCACCAGCGGCACGGCGACGACTACGAGGGCCTGGCCGACAAGTTCTGCGTGCAGCTGAACGACACGCACCCCGCGCTCGCGGTGCCGGAGCTGATGCGCCTGCTGCTGGACCACTGCTATCTGGGCTGGGACGAGGCCTGGGACATCGTCCGGCGGACCATGGCCTACACGAACCACACGCTGCTGCCCGAAGCGCTCGAGGTCTGGCCGGTGCGGGTCTTCGAGCGACTGCTGCCGCGGCTGCTCGAGATCATCTACGAGATCAACGCGCGCTTCATCGGCGAGATCTCGGAGCGCTGGCCCGGCGACAACGACCGCATCCGGCGCATGTCGCTGATCTCGAGCGACGCGGACCCGCAGGTGCGCATGGCCTACCTGTCGATCGTCGGCAGCTTCTCGGTCAACGGCGTCGCGGAGCTGCACTCGAAGCTGCTGCAGCAGGGCCTGTTCCACGACTTCGCCGAGCTCTGGCCGCAGAAATTCAACAACAAGACCAACGGCGTGACCCAGCGTCGCTGGCTGAAGGCCTGCAATCACGGACTCGCGGATCTCATCAGCGCGAAGATCGGCGATGGCTGGGTCACGGATCTCGGGCAGCTCGCCGGCCTCGCGGCGTTCGCGGACGACGCCGGGTTCCAGAAACAGTGGCGCCGCGTGCGCGCCGAGAACAAGCTGAAGCTCGCGCGCCTGGTGCACGAACGCACCGGCATCGAGCTCGAGGCCGGCATGCTGTTCGACGTGCAGGTCAAGCGCATCCACGAGTACAAGCGCCAGTTGCTGAACCTGCTGCACGCGATTCACCTGTACGACCGGATCGTGCGCCGCGAACGCGACGAGCTGATCCCGCGCGCGATCATCATCGGCGGCAAGGCGGCGCCCGGCTACGTGATGGCGAAGGACATCATCAAGGCGATCAACAACGTTGCACGGGTAGTCAATTCCGACCGCCGCACGCAGGGCAAGCTTAAACTCGTGTTCGTGCCGGACTACAACGTCACCGCGATGGAGACCATCTGCCCGGCCGCGGACCTGTCCGAGCAGATCTCGACCGCCGGCAAGGAAGCCTCCGGCACCGGCAACATGAAGTTCATGATGAACGGCGCGGTCACGATCGGCACGCTGGACGGCGCGAACGTCGAGATCCGCGAGGCCGTCGGCGCCGAGAACTTCTTCCTGTTCGGGCTGACCGTCGACGAGATCGCGGAGCTCCGCCCGCATTACAACCCGCAGCAGATCATTGACGGCGACGAGGACTTCGCGCGCGTGATGCGGCTGCTCGACAGCGGGCACTTCAACCGCTTCGAGCCGGGCGTCTTCGACAGCGTGCTGCACGCGATCCGCAGCCCGAACGATCCGTGGATGACGGCGGCCGACTTCCGTGACTTCGTCGACGCGCACCAGCGCGCGGAGGCCGCCTACCGCGACCCGGCGCACTGGACGGCGATGAGCATCCGCAACAGCGCCGCGTCCGGCCGCTTCTCGACCGACCGGACGATGCAGAACTACAACGAGGACATATGGCGCCTGGAGCCACTGGCGCCGCCGGCCGGGTGATGCTCGCGGGCGCGCCGGCACCGCTCGGCGCGACCGTGACCGACGGCGGGGTCAACTTCGCCGTGCACGCCTCGGTCGCCGAGGCCGTGACGCTGTGCCTGTTCGACGGGACCGGCCACGAGTCGCGGAAGATGCCGCTGCCCGAGTGCACGAACGGAGTCTGGCACGGCTTCCTGCCAGGTGCGGGCCCGGGCCAGGCCTACGGCTACCGCGTGCACGGCCCGTACCGGCCCTCGCTCGGGCTGCGCTGCAACCCGCACAAGCTGCTCGTCGACCCGTACGCGAAAGCGCTCGCCGGCGAGTTCCACTGGCACCCGTCGGTATTCGACTACCAGCCCGGCGGCCCGCCGCGCAAATCAAGGCTCGACCAGCGCGACAGTGCCGCACAGGTACCGAAGGGCGTCGTCGTAACGGACCTGCCCGCGCCGCGGCCGGGACCGCGCGTGCCGTGGGCGCAGTCGGTGTTCTACGAGCTGAACGTGCGCGGCTACACGATGCGCCACCCGGACCTGTCCGAGGCCGAGCGCGGCCGCTTCCGCGGGCTGAAAAACGAGCAGGTCATAAGCTACCTGCGCTCGCTCGGCATCACCGCGGTCGAGCTGATGCCGGTGCACTGGTTCGTCGACGAGGAGTTCCTGGTCAAGCGCGGCCTGCGCAATTACTGGGGCTACAACACGCTGAACTTCTTCACGCCCGCGCAGCGCTATGGCGCCCACGACGCGCGCGCCGAGTTCGTCGAGATGGTCGACGCGCTGCACGACGCCGGGCTCGAGGTCATCCTCGACGTCGTCTACAACCACACGGCCGAGGGCGACCACCGCGGCCCGACCGTGTCGTTCCGGGGTTTCGACAACGCGGCCTACTACCGGCTCGCGCGCAGCCGGCTGCACTACATCAACGACACCGGCTGCGGCAACACGCTGGACGCCGACTCGCCGGTCGTCCAGGACCTGGTCGTCGACAGCCTGCGCTACTGGGCCGGCACGCTCGGCGTCGACGGGTTCCGCTTCGACCTGGCGACCGTGCTCGGCCGGCACCACGTCGGTTTCAGCCCGGAACACCCGCTGCTCGAGCGCATCCGCGAGGACGCGATCCTGAAGGACCACAAGCTGCTCGCGGAGCCCTGGGACCCGGGCCCCGGCGGCTACCAGCTCGGCGCCTTCGGCCCGCCCTGGGCCGAGCTGAACGACCGCTTCCGCGACACGACGCGGCGCTACTGGCGCGGCGAGTCGGACGCGGTCAGCGCGTTCGCGAAACGCCTGCACGGCTCGGCCGACGTGTTCGAGGGCAGCGGCCGCGGTCCGGCCGCGAGCGTCAACTACGTCACTAACCACGACGGCTACACGCTGCTCGACGCGGTCAGCTACGAGCAGCGCCACAACGAGGCGAACGGCGAGGACAACCGCGACGGCCACGCGCACAACTACAGCGCGAACTGGGGCGTCGAGGGCCCGACCGACGATGCCGAGATCAACGCGCTGCGCCGGCGCCAGCGCCTGAACCTGCTCGCGAGCGTCGTGCTCGCGCAGGGCACGCCGTTCCTGCTGGCCGGCGACGAGTTCGGCCACACGCAGAACGGCAACAACAACGCCTACGCGCAGGACAACGAGACCACCTGGCTCGACTGGGGCCGGCTCGGCACGCCGGTCTCGCTCGCGGACGAGCTGCGCCGGCTACTGGCGATCCGCCGCGACGAGCCGCTGCTGCAGGTCGAGAACTACCTGCACGGCACGCACTCGCTGCGCCCGGGCTGGCCCGACATCGCCTGGCTGACCCCGGGCGGCCTGCCGATGGGCGGCGAGCACTGGCAGGACGCCGAGGCCTTCACGCTGCTGCTGGCCGCCGACCTCGACGGCCCGCGCGCGCTGGCGCTGATGCTGAACGCGGGCGAGGCCGAACGCGACTTCCTGCTGGCCGACTACGTCGCCGGCGTCGAGTGGTCGCTCTTGTACACGACCGGCGAGGCGGCGCCGTCGCACGCGCACCCGCTCGCGTGGACGCTGCCGGGGCGGTCGATCGCGTGTTTGCGGGCGAAGTTTGTCTGATAGCCGACCAGGATCGCGTGCTGGCGCGTACTGAGTGACAACACGCGATGACTTGTTCGTTCGACGCGTCGGGAATGAACCAGGACATAGATAGTTCGGCGGCGGCGGTTCCGCGGCCGTCATCGCACGTCCGTTCGCGGATCCCGCGTTCCCGGTGAGCGATCCCCCCGCGGGGGGATTGTTGACCACACCGGTAAGTTCGGGGTCGATGCCGGCGTTAGCGTTGGCGCTCGCGTCGGCATTGGCACTGGCGTTAGCGTCGTCGTCGTCATCGTCCCGCATGTCGGCCGCGGCGTACCCGTGCTCCGGCACCGCGCGCCCGTCCGGCCGGCGGAAGAACCAGCGGTCGCGGAAATCCTTGTCGATCGAGTAGCCGCCCTCGTGCACGAGCCGGTGGTGCCGGTCGCACAGCAGTACGAGGTTCGCGAGGCTGGTCGCGCCGCCCTGCGACCAGTGCTCGACGTGATGCGCGTCGACGTAGCGGCGCTTCGCGCAGCCGGGAAAACGGCAGCCGCGGTCGCGCGCCCACAGCGCGCGCCGGATCGCCGTCGGCACCGCGCGGGTCTTGCGGCCGATATCGAGCGGCTCGCCGTTGCCGTCCTCGACGATGACGACGCGCTCGCCGTCGCAGGCCAGCCGCCGTGCCGTCTCGACCGGCAGCCCGGCGCGTCCGCGGCCGTCGCGCAGTGCCGCGTGATCGACGTGGACCGTGACGCGGTAGCTGCCGGAGGCGCCGGCGGATTCGCCGGCTTCGCCCGCCACGTCCGCGCCGCCCGCGAGCCAGGCGCGGGCCAGTGCAACGAGCGCATCGGCGCGCAGCGCGGACCAGCTTTGTTCGGCGAACTCGGGAGACGACGCGGCGTCGTTGTCGATCGCGGTGTCGAGCGCCCGGTCGAGCAGCTCGCCGGTCTCAAGTGGCAGCTCTGCGGTCAGGATCATCGTGCCGCGCGCCGGGTCGCGGCGCAGGCTGAGCGCCCGGCGCGCGTGCCCGCGCAGCGCGTCGTCGAGCGACGCATCCGTGCCGTAGCGCAATTCGCGGCAGCGTTCGTCCACCCGCGCCGCGGTCGTGCCCAGCGCGAAGGCGAGCAGCGCGTCCTCGTTGTCACGATCAGCGACGCGCGTCAGTGCGCGAACTTTCGAATAGGACAGCTCGCCGCGCGCGAAGGCCGTGCCGATGGCCGGCAGCGTCTTCAGCGCGTGCGCGACCCGCACTTTCTCGCGGGCCGCGTTCAGGCCCAGATCGCAGCGCCAGGCGAGCCACTCGGCGCAGTTGGCGAAGCCCCACTTGAGCCAGCCGCAGCGCTCGTCGAAGCGGCGGACGAGCACCAGCAGGTCGTGGGTCGCGGTGTTGATGCGGGCGGCGAGGCGGACGATTGCGCCGTCGATCTCGTCGATGGATTCGGGCGGCGTGGGCGGCTGGTCGGAGGGGGACATGGCGCTCTCCGGAAGTGCAACAAGAGAGCTGTGATTATATACAGTAATGCATGAAAAAGCGATTACAAATCAGCAGATTATCTTTAGAAACGTCGCCGAAATCGGCTGACCTGCCCATGGTCGGAGCACTGTGAACTCATTCGCTTGGTGTTGCCGTTCGCGTCGTAGGCGCGGGTCTCGCTCAGCGCCCCGGTCCGGGAAATAAGCCGGGTCCCGGATGAGCTGTAGTTGTAGTCGGTCCTGCTGTTGTTCGGCTCGTGCCAAATGCGGTTTCCGTTCAGGTGTCAAACTAACTGCGAAACCTAGGGGCTAGCTACTCGCGTTCGCTCGGCGAATCGAGGCTGGAATGCTATTGACCAATTCGCTATCCCAGGGAATTACGAGCTTCGGCACAACCCTGTCGCACGAATTGCGCAGTACCAGTTCTGCGTAACAACCCCCCTTGGCATTATGCCGTACCGCCACAGAGTCCATATTGCCCCACTGATAAAACGCAACCATTCTCCCGAATTGCCAAAATGAAACCCCATTCGCATTGCCTGTAATCGTCACTGGACCAAGGAGGTCTGTTCCAAACTTGATGCCACCTGTCAAATACACCGGGCCGTGCTGCTTTTCATCCAACACTGACGAGTCTGCGGTTCCGAGATCTATTAGTTCATGCCACAGCGCATTCCGTCTCCGGACGACGCGCCTGAACGCAAAAAGGAGAACTGCGAAAATCATGATTGGAGTCGGCCACCAATCAGCGACCCAGTTCGCTAGATTCACCCGCGTGAGAAAATAGGCGAATAGCCAAGCAACAAGAGTCAATGCCAAGGCAAGCACCAGCAACGCTGATTGAATTCGTAACCAGATTCGAATAGCCAAAACACTTTCGTCAAGCTGGTTGATCCAACTCAGACTTCTTGTTTTCATCGCTTAGGTACTTACGAATCAACTCACGGCTATTGCCACTTTCAGGATCTCGGCGGATTAATCGGATCACTGGACTGCGGCTTTTGTCTGTCGATTTCTCTTCTGTGCTCGATTGCCGGCGGTTCGGGCGGCGGCAACTGGGGCTGTTTGTCGCCTTCGAAGTCAAAGCCCTTTAATACTTCAGAAAGTACGTTTAAAGGTTCAATCTTCTTGTTGGCCCTCTCTGGATCATTAAGTACATCGGCGCCGAACTGGCCAATACCTTCAAGCACTGCCGTTGTCGCAGCGCCACAATTGGCCGCGGTACAGATTGCACCTCCAGCTGCCATGACGACGGTACCGATTGAGACTTTTTCCGCAACGACAGTCATTGGGTCCTTCGGAACATTTTTCCAGATACTACCTAACGCTGGCCTTTTGCCAACTCTGAACTCGACACCCGTACAAATACTCCCGTCGTCACCGACCCGCCGATCTTGTGGAAGCGTTGATGATTGGGGGCCAAAGAAATCCAATCCCCGAGGGTCAACCCGTAGTACCGGATTGCCCTTCACGTACGCGTACGAATTCAAACCCCCAGCCAGCCCAATCGGATCACTCTGCAGGTATCGGCCCGTACTCGAGTCATAAGTCCGGAAGAAGTTGTAATAAGTCCCGCTCTCCTGATCGTAATACTGCCCCGGAAACCCGATATTGAACCCACCGATTGCATCCAGCACCGGCACGTTCCCGAACGCGTTGTTCTCGGCCTCCCAGACCTTCGCCTGCGAGGCGTTCGTGACGATCTCCGGTCGCCCGATGTGATCGTTGTGGACGTAGTACAGCACGTCGTTCTCGACGAAGCCGACGACCTCGCCCTCCAGATAGATGTAATCCCGCTCGGTGCTCCCCTGCCGCTCGTGAACCAGGCTCGCGCCGTCGTACAGGAAGCGCGTCTCGG
This sequence comes from uncultured Woeseia sp., assembly GCA_937925605.1. Lineage (GTDB taxonomy): Bacteria > Pseudomonadota > Gammaproteobacteria > Steroidobacterales > Woeseiaceae > Woeseia. Next base: position 12,938 of record CALALV010000066.1, on the reverse strand, counting down.
TCGTGCCTTCCGTCTTCAGCATCCGCTCGCCGAACGCGCTGTGCGCGTAGGTCACGGTCTGTGAGCCGTAGCGGTAGCGCCACAGGCGGTTGGCATCGTCGTGGTCGAAGTACTGCGAGCCGATGCGCCGGGTGTTGCCGTTTGCGTCGTAGTAGCGGGTCTCGCTCATCGCACCGGTCCGGGAAATGAGCCGGGTCCGGGAATAGCTGTAATTGTAGTCGGTCCTGCTGCCGTCGAGCTCGTGCCAGATGCGGTTGCCGTTCAGGTCGCAGTGTAATTCGATACTCGGTATTTGCGCCGACACGCCCGACATTGAGACTAACTAAAGCAGAGGAATCGCATGTCAGGCAAACTTATCTGGCTCTTTTGCATAAGCAGTCATGAGTACATAGATGATTGCGCCATACGCATATGCTTGAATCACGAAGATCACAGACTGACCAGCGAGGCCAATACTGATCCCGCTAAGCGCGAAAATCACTTGGTAAAATACCACATTTGCCAGGAACGCCGCGCGCGAGTATTTCATTGGAATCATTAGGCCAATCAATAATGCGATCTGAATATACGGATACGCGAGAAATACCGACTCCGGAATCGCCAAGAGGGCATTAATTCCATTAAGCGATAGCAATTCAATAAGGTGTTCAGGTAGGCGAGCCCATGCGAACCGCGAATACAGCACTTCTGCCACAACAAGAGTAATTGAGAGTGCGGAAAGTACGCGTAGTTGTCTCAGTGTTTCGGCATGCATCGTTGGCTCTCCACACATTGCAGATTTCCTCGCCTGCCCTAGTCCCATGGCCGCATTTCCGCGTCGACCCGAGGCACACGGGGGATTACTCTACAGGACGCCCCTAACGTTACAACCGCACCAGGGCTTGGCAGATCAAGAATTCTTGTCGTTGGTTGCGGCCTAGATAGGATTCGCGCCAGTTCGCGGTTCTCGAGCAACTTTTTGATTTGACCAATTGTCGCGTCCCCTAGACCTTCAAGTGTGCGTACATCTTCCTCGTGATGCCGCATTACCTCACGCACAACTTGCTGTATACGCTCGGCGTGTAACCTATCGCGGCGGGCGCGAGCTGCTTGACTATTGTGCCGCTGCGCCGCCATCGCCTCGCGAACAATCGTATCTGGATGATACCTAGACTGAAAACGGGCGGGCTGCCTTGCAGGCGGGCGTGCTCCAACCGGATTCTCGCCGGTTGGGTCGAACAGACCTACGGGGTTGCTGAAGGCATAAGCGTAAGTATTCAGCCCGCCAGCCATCCCAATCGGATCACTCTGCAGGTATCGGCCCGTACTCGAGTCATACGTCCGAAAGAAATTGTAGTAAGTCCCGCTCTCCTCATCGTAATACTGCCCCGGAAACCCGATATTGAACCCGCCGATCGCGTCCAGCACCGGCGCGTTCCCGAACGCGTTGTTCTCGGCCTCCCAGACCTTCGCCTGCGTGGCGTCCGTGACGATCTCCGGTCGCCCGATGTGGTCGTTGTGGACGTAGTACAGCACGTCGTTTTCGACGAAGCCGACGACCTCGCCCTCCAGGTAGATGTAATCCCGCTCGGTACTCCCCTGCCGCTCGTGAACCAGGCTCGCGCCGTCGTACAGGAACCGCGTCTCGGTCGTGCCTTCCGTCTTCAGCATCCGCTCGCCGAACGCGCTGTGCGCGTAGGTCACGGTCTGTGAGCCGTAGCGGTAGCGCCACAGGCGGTTGGCATCGTCGTGGTCGAAGTACTGCGAGCCGATGCGCCGGGTGTTGCCGTTTGCGTCGTAGTAGCGGGTCTCGCTCATCGCACCGGTCCGGGAAATGAGCCGGGTCCGGGAATAGCTGTAATTGTAGTCGGTCCTGCTGCCGTCGAGCTCGTGCCAGATGCGGTTGCCGTTCAGGTCGTAATCGTAGTCGTAGTTCCCGTCCGGGCCGTCGGCGCTTGCCAGGCGGTCCATCTCGTCGTAGGTAAAGTTGCGGAAACCTGTACCGATCTGCGTCAGGTTGCCGTTCGCGTCGTAGCCGAGATAGCGGCTGAAATGCGCGCCGCTAGACAGGCTCGATCGCCGGTAGCCGAGGTCATAACTTGACTGCCGCAGTTCGCCGTTCCCGTACGTGTAGGCCCCGACCGGTCCCCAGGGCAGGGATTCGACGTCGTACACGACGTCCCGCTCACTCAGGCCGGCGCTCGAAGCACGAATCCCGGACAGGTCCCCGACAGAGTCGTAGTCGTAATCGACGTTCAGGCCGCTCGGATAGGTCATGACGTCCACCCGCCCCATGGTGTCGTAGGTATAGGACACCGTCATCGACGTGCCCGCCACCACGCTTGTCCGGCTCGTCAGTTCGCCGGCCTCGTTGCGAGTAAAGGTGTGGGTGCCGGCATGGTCGGTGACCTCGTACAGGTAGCCGTCGCGGTCGGTGTCGTAGGTGTAGGTGATCTCGGTGAGGGAACCAGACGTCGAGGTCAGGACGCGGTTCAGGGCATCGTAAGTGTAGGTCGTGACAATGCCGCGAGCGTCCGTTTTCGTCAGTACGTTGCCGGCTTCGTCGTACGTGAAAACGGTCTCAAGTGCGTCTGTTGCCGGGCTAACCAGACGGACGACCTGCCCGAAACCATCGCGCTCGTAATTCGTCCACTTGATTTCGGCATCCCGGATACCGCTTACCAGGCCGTTGTCGTCATAGGTGACCCGGCTCAGGCCGCCGTCGCGATGCGTCGTGTCGTCAATCTCGTTGTTGGCGTTGTACTCGATCGTCGTAGTCCGGCTATATCCATCACGGGTTTCGGCAACTTGGTTGTTCTTGTTGTACCCGTACTCGTCCGTCTGCCCGTTGCCGTTGATGCGCTTCGTCAGGCGATTCAGTGCGTCGTACTCGTAGTCGGCCTCCAGGACCATCGTATCCACCCACTGGAACGACCCGCTGCCGGGACACTCCGGGAATGGCGGGGCAAGCGGGTTGCAGTTCGGATCGTCCGGCTGCCAGACGTACTGGAGTTCCTCCTGCCAGATTTCCTCGTGAACTACGTTGCTAGCCTCGTCGTATTCCAGGTCACGGTGCCTGTCCGCATCATCAATAGTGGACACCAGGCGACGGGCATTGTCGTAGACGAACTCCAGTGACGAGCCATCGGCGCGGGTCAGTCGATCCAAGTCACCGTTAGGACGGTACTCGAAAGTTGTCGTACGCGGCGTTCCGTCGACCGTATCCGTGCTGGTCAAAATCATTCCACGTGGGTGATAGGTCAAATCTCGCACTAATCCCGACGGAAAGTTGATTGTCTGTGGTCGGCCATAGGCGTCGAAATTTTCGAAGGTCGTCGCGTGGCCGAGTCCATTGACAATCGATGTGAGCCGGCCGAGCGTGTCATAATTATAGTCCGTCGTATCCGCTACGTCCGTTCGTGGTCCGTCGACCGTCATTCGGCTCATCTGGCCGTTCTGATGGAACTCGTACGATACGGCGGTCGTCCGTGTCTCATCGGGAACGCCGTACGACGATTTGTTCTGTTGCGCAACCGATTCGAGCAGGCCTGAGCCGTCCTCGTACTCAAACGTCGTCAGGAGCAACGGAGTGTCGATCTCGGTGGGCTTCTCCCAGACCGGATGCCATTCGTAGCTCGTGGTCCTGGCATCTGTTGTTCCATGCCCGGTGGTAACGGACTCCAACCGCCCAAAGGAATCGTAGTCGTAGTCGACAACGTTTCCTTCCCAGTCGGTGACCGTATCGTAGAATCCGAACGAATCGTAGGTGTAGTCCATGTTCGCAGCAAGGCATGTACCGCTAGCCAGGCCATCTACGTCCGTGACTCGCATGCGACCGCCCGTGTTCTCGAAGAAATAGAAGGTTTCTTTGTCAAGAGCGTTTATCGTCTTGCGAACGAGATTCGTTGACGATTCCGCGTGGAACTCGAACGCCGTTCTCTCGACAGCGCCGAAATGCTCAGTGGACACTGCCCGTCCGTCGGCCGCATAGGAATAGCTAGCAAACTCTGCGCTGCCAGCGCGAGTACACGATTGCGGTGAGAGCACTAGTGTTTGGCGCAGTACTCAATTCATATTTGTATGTAATTGAGCCGGTCTCTGCATCTGGAATGGGGTAGTCGACGCGTATCAGGTTCCCGCTTGCGTCGTAAGTGTAAGTGTAAGTAAGTCCCGCCGGGTCATTGATCTGACTGATACGGTCATCGTTGTCCCATGTCACGTCCAGTTCGCGGCCGCTGCTGTGCAAGATCTTCGAGGGTCGCAAGCTTCCATCCGAGAATGTCTCGTGCGTCGAGTAGTCGAACGTAATGTACTCGCCACTGGAGTGACGAATCTGATAAATCTCGCCATCGGTCAGAAAAGTCTTTCGAATACCGTTTTCCCACCAGATCCAGGTTTCGGTATCGTCGTCGAACTCGAAAAGCACTTCCTTACCGTTCGGCATCAGCCATGGGTTTCCATTCGTCGAGGTCAAGCGAAAGCGATAGCCGGAAGAATTCTCGATCAGTACCTGCCGGTTGTTCGGATCGGAAGTCTCGATAGCGAGAATTCTTTCGGTAAGATTGCTCGACCAGCCCTGCCCGAATGCGCCCTTGTATGCGGGAGCACTTGCTTGCAGGCTGTTGTAGTAACGTTGAATGGTGAGCGGAAGGCGACCCGAGCCGACGAAGTCAGTCTCAGAGTGATACTTGTTACCGGTCGAAATGCTTACCGGATTACCGCCTTTACAACTGCCGTGATTGTCTTCGGCGTCACCCTCGCCTCGTTCCTGATTCGATTCCGGCACGAAAGGCTCAGTGCCACCGTCCCAGGGCAGCGTCCTTGACCAGAATTCGTCGTCTGGAACACTCGGGGGATCGTAATTGTCGGGCGGCAGATTGTATTCAGCGATCGCACAACTTTCGATCCTGAACAGATCGAAATCTATTGTTACGACAATCTCGTCAGGGAGACAGGTGACCGGCGGAAGGTCGGCTTTCGCGGGACTGAACGTGCAAATTGGCACAAGCCAGAAGGTTCGCCAGAGGGCGTTGCTTCTGGACAATGCAATTGTCGATCTGATGACGGTGACCACGGCAAGCCCCCCCCCTGAGTTACTCACGTCTGCGCGCAATCCCTTGCCTGGCGAAATGCATATGCCGTTTTCGTATATCAATCGAAGCGCAAGTGGTCAATGTAACTCAGATGCAGTTTCTAATGCGTGTTCTCAAACAGTGAGGCGCGCGTACTGATTTAGCTTCGAATTTCTGGAAGTCGAATTCAGCGGCAAGAGCACAAAAACATAGAACTGAGAGCGACGAGCGCGATCGACTCACTTCGGCCTGCGCCGTCGATAGTCAGAACGAGTAGCGCAATGTCAACCCCATCACCCGCGGCTCCCCCAGCACGCACCGCTGCACCGAGGTATTCGCCGCCGCATCCACCGCACCCAGCGCCTCCCCGAGCGGCTGGTCGAAGCGCGCCTGGCAGTAGGCCTCGTCGGCAAGGTTGCGCACGGAGAGCGTTGCCCGCCAGCGCTCGCCGCCGATACCGGCGTGCAGGTTGAACAACGTGCGTGACGGTTCCATTGACTGCGGGTTCTGGTTCGTGTTGCCGCCGATGTTCTGCTCGCCGACGTGGGTAAGCTCCGCGCGCAGCGACCCGTCGAAGCCGCTGTCGCCGAGCGCGGCGCTCCAGTCGGCGACCAGCGCGCCCTGCCAGTCGGGCGCGTAGTGCGGGCGCTTGCCGGCGAGGTCCTGCGGCGCCGTGTCGCCCGGCAGCGGCGAGGCCGCGTCGAAGCGGTCGAACTCGGCGTCGAGGTAGCTCAGGGAAGCGTACAGCGTCAGCGCCTCCAGCGGCCTTAGCGACAGGTCGGCCTCGAAGCCCGACTGCGTGCGCGAGCCGGCGTTGCGGGTCAGGAAGCTCAGGCCGTCGAAGGAGCGGTCCTGGAAGTCGTCCAGTACCGTGTGGTAGAGCGTGACGTTCGCGGTCATGCGCCGCTCGAGCCACTGGCTCTTCACGCCGAGCTCGAGGTTGCGCGAGGTCTCGGCGTCGAAGCTACGCGCGTCCGCGCCTAGCGCGACGGCCGCGCCCTCCGAGTTGAAGCCGCCGCCCTTGAAGCCGGTCGACGCGCTCGCGAACAGCATCAGGTCCTCGTTCGCGAACCAGCGCAGGTTGACGAGCCAGGTCAGCGCCGAGTCGTCGGCGGCGAGCGCCGGCTCCGCCTCCGCGGCGCGGAACAGGCTGCCGATGACCGGGTTCGGCAGCGTCTGCACGAACGCGCCGTCCTTGTCCTCGCCCGTGTAGCGCAGGCCGGCGGTCAGCGACCAGTCGGGTGCCAGCGCCCAGCTCGCCTGCGCGAACGCGGCGTAGCTCGTGAGCGACTGCGTGAAGCTCGAGGCGACGGCCGGCGTCTGCGGCGCCGCGGCACAGGCCTGCGCGGCGGCGAGGCCGGCGAGCGCGAACACGACCGGGATGCAGGTATCGGCGCCCGCGTCGAAGTCCTGGCCGATATCGTAGTCCTCGTCGTAGAGGTACAGGCCGGCGATGTACTCAAGCGCCCCGCCCTGCGGCGACAGCAGCTGCAGCTCCTGCGACAGCGAGCGCGAGTCGTAGCGCGTGATGCGCGGCAGCACGTCGGCCGGGATGCGCAGCGAGCTCTCGCGGGTCGCGGCCTGCCAGTCGCGCACGGCGCTGATCGAGCGCAGCGTGTGTTCGCCGATCGGCAACTCGACGTCGAGCGCGGCGCCCCACTGCTCGTCGCGCAGGCGGTCCTGGTGGTCCTGGTTCACGACGTAGTCGCCGTCGTCGGCCGTGCTCGCGTCGGCGCCGAACAGCGCGTTCAGCGTCGCGTCGAAGACCGGGTTCGCGGTGGCGTTGACCAGCTCGACGATGCTGCCGCCCGAGTCGAGCTCGGCATAGTCGAGCGTCAGCGTCGCCTCGACACCGTCGCCGGCGGCGAGCGCGAGCTTCGCGCGCGCGGCTAACTCGTCCTGCGCGCCGATCTCGCGACCGTCGAAGGTATTGTCGCCGTAGCCGTCGCGCTCGGCCCAACGCAGCGCGAGCCGCCCGCCGAGCGCGTCGCCCAACGGCCCGCTGACGACGCCCTCGAGGCTCGCGGCGCCGTACTCGCCGGCGCCGGCTTCGAGGTGGCCGGCAAAAACGTCGCCCGGCGCGGCGCTGCGCAGCAGGATCGCGCCGGCCGCGGTGTTCCTGCCGAACAGCGTGCCCTGCGGGCCGCGGAGCACCTCGACCGCGTCGAGGTCCAGCAGGTTGCCGAGCAGCGCGCCCGGCCGCGGCAGGTAGACGCCGTCGACGAACACGCCGACGGCCGGCTCGATCGCGTTGTTGCCGACGGAGCTGATACCGCGGATCGCGATGCGCGCGTTGGTCGGCTGCGACGAGGTCGAGAAGCCCAGGTTCGGCGCGTACAGCGACAGGTCGGCGAGCGTGTCGACGCCGGAGTCGCGGATGAAGTCGGACGAGTAGCTCGACACCGAGACCGGCACGTCCTGGAGGTCGACGGCGCGGCGGGTCGCCGTGACGACGATTTCTTCGAGCTCCTGCGCGGGCAGCGGCAGCGATGCGAGGCAGGCCAGCAGGACCAGTCCGCCGGCTCCGCGGCGGCGATGGGAATATGCGTCATGCATCTCGATGGTCGAAATCCCGGTCGCGCCCTCGTCGCGAGGGCAACGGGCTTCATCCTGCCATGCGCCGGCGCCGCGCCGGGTGACGCGCGTCACAGGCAGGATCCGGGCGCCGGTTCACGTGAACCGGCGCCCGGCGACGCCTACTGGAAGTTCTTGCGGAAGGTCACGCCCCAGGTCCGCGGCTCGTGCGGGTAGGCGTTCAGCTTGCCGTCCTGGACCGGGACGTCGAACACGGTCTCGTAGAAGGCCTCGTCGGTGAGATTGCGGCCCCAGACGGACAGCTCCGCGTCGATGTTGTCGAAGTACAGGCCGGCCTTCAGGTGCACGAAGTCGAAGGACGGGCGCAGCTTGAGCGGCTCGTTGTTGCCGTCGGTCATCGTGTCCGACATGTACTGGTATTCCGCGCGAACGTAGGCCGAGGTCGAGGCGCCGAGGTCGAAGTGGTAGGTGCCGGCCGCGAAGAACGTGTTCTCGGGATTGCTCGGGATGCGGTCGCCGGAGCGGTCGCAGACGCTGGCCGTCGGGTCGAAGGGGCCGGAGGACGAGTCGAAGCCCGGATCCGGCTGGCCCGTGTGGAACGGCGTCGCGCGCCAGCAGGTGCCGTTCTCGAACTGCTCGAAATCGGCCGTCGTGTGCACGTAGTAGGCCTGCAGGTCCAAATCCTCGCTCGGCGACCACCAGAACTCGATCTCGCCGCCGTAGGTGTCCGCGTTACCCGCGTTCTGCAGGTTGAAGCCGTTGCCCGTGAATGCGTTCGCCTGCAGGTCCTCGACCTGGGTGTTGTGCAGCGCGACGTTCAGGCGCATGTTCTGCGCGGGGAAATCCGCCTTCATGCCGATCTCGAAGGACTCCGAGGTCTCCGCGCCGAACACCTGCGAGAAGATCGGGTTGATGCGGTCCGTGTTCGTGCCACCCGACTTGTAGCCGGTACCGAACGACGCGTACAGCATCGTCGTGTCGTTAGCGAACCAGGACAGCTTCAGCGTGCCGGTGACCTGGTCGTCCTCGAGCGTCTCCCTGAGCGGTGCCTGCGGCGCGAGCGCCGGCTGCGTGTAGAGGCCCCAGCCCGGCGTCCAGGTCGGCGAGAACGCGCTGATCAGGATCGGCGCATTGGCCGGGTCGGTCGGGTCGAGCAGGCCCATCTGGATCAGCGCAAGCGTCGTGCCGATCTCGGTCAGGTTCGGCGGCGGTCCGAGCGGGCTGTTCAGGAAGTTGCCAACGAGTTCCTTCTCCTCGTCGGTGTAGCGCAGGCCCGCGGTCAGCAGCCAGTCGTCGGACAGCTCGAAGTCGGCCTGCGCGAAGATCGCGACGCTCTCGTGCTCCTGGCGCATGTCGTCGGTCGCGAAGGCGTTCGCCGGGAACGCGGTTGCGACCGGCGGGAACGGCGGCGAGAACAGGTTGATCGCGGCGATGGCCTGCGCGAGCTGCGGGTTTGCGGTCAGGAACGGGTTGGTCGCTGCGCCCATGTCGAGCGTGGAGACGTTCCTGAGATCCTGCGAGAAGTAGTAGATGCCCGCAACGTAGTTCGCGCGATCGCCCAGGTTGCCGGTCAGGCGCAACTCCTGCGAGAACGCGTCCTGCTCGGCGGAATTCGTGTCGGTCAGGATGTCGACGTTGCTGAAGTCCGCGTCGATCTGGTCGAAAGTCGTGAACTCGCGGTAGCCGGTGATCGAGGTGAGCGTGACCGACTCGAAGTCGTAGTTCAGCTCGACCGAGGCGCCCCACTCGTTGTTGGAGGAGTGCGGCAGCCGGTTCAGCGCGACGTTGTAGTCCTCGAACTGCGCACCCGTAAATACCGTGCCGCCGAGCGCGAGCAGCAGCGCGTCGGTGCCGAACACCGGGCCGCCCATGCCGTCGTCCCGGCCGAAGGCGACGATGTTGTCCTGCCGGGTCAGCGTCGCGCAGCAGGTCTCGTTGATCTCCGAGTAATCGGCGATGACGCGGATGTCGAGTTCGTCGTTCGGCGTGAACTGGAACTGCAGCCGGCCGCCGCCGCGCTCGCGGTCGTTCAACTCGTCCGAGCCGAGGTTGATATCGGACACGAAGCCGTCGCGCTGGCCGGTGAACACGGTCGCGCGCATCGCGAGCACGTCGGGGACGAGCGAGACGTTGCCGGCGGCCGCGACGTTCAGCAGGCCGAAATCGCCGGCGGTGACCTCGACGAACGCGTCGGTGTCATGCGAGGGGCGCACGGTCTCGATCAGGATCGCGCCGGAGGGCGTGTTCTTGCCGAACAGCGTGCCCTGCGGGCCGCGCAGCACTTCGACCGTCCGGATGTCGACGAGATTGTTGATGACCGAACTCTGCCGCGCGCGGTACACGCCGTCGATGTAGAGGCCGACCGACGACTCGAGACCGAAGTTCTGCGAGCTGGTGCCGATTCCGCGGATCGAGAAGCTCGAGACCGTCGAATTCTGGCTCTGGTTCGAAATCAGCCCGGGGGCGATCGTCGTCAGTTCGCGTATGTCCTTGATGCCCGAGTCCTGCAGCATCTGGCCACTAACCGCGGTCACGGCCACCGGCACGTCCTGGATGTTCTGCTCGCGCTTCTGCGCCTTGACGATGATTTCCTCGATGAAGACTTCCTGGGCCAGCGCCGCGCCGAGCGGCAGCAGGGCCAGGAGCGGCACGGCGCGCCGCAGGCAATAGGCTGGAATGGTCATGCTCTCCCCCTGAATTGACGTAATCCGACCGTCCTGATCGGCCTGCCCTGCCCACGGGACGTGGCGCAGCTTCGCGTACCAAGGCGACGGTTCGGCTTCTTGTAACCGAAAAAGCCCGGCAGCGCCACCGCCGCGGAGGGCCTGCCGATTGTCGCGGCGGCGCGGGCCTCGCATAATCGGCCGGACCATGCACCTCCACGGCATCTACACCCCGCTGATCACGCCGTTCCGCGCCGACCTGGCAGTCGATACGGACGCGTACGCGGCGGTCATCGACCACCAGCTCGAGCACGGCATCCACGGCCTGATCGTCGGCGGCTCGACCGGCGAGTTCTACGCACTGACGCCGGCGGAGCGCGCGGCACAGCTCGAGTTCGCGGCCCGCCGGATCGACGGCCGGGCGCCGCTGATTGCCGGCGTCAACGACCTGCGCAGCCCGGACTGCCTCGCGGTCGCTGCGGCGGCCCGCGACGCCGGGGCGGAGGCGCTCCTGGTCGGCGCCCCGCCCTACGCGCTGCCCTCGGCCGCCGAGCTGGTCGCGCATCTCGAGGACGTGGACCGGGTCGCGAAGCTGCCGATCGTGCTCTACAACTACCCGGCCCGGACCGGCGTCGACATGGGCGAGGAATTCCTGCGCGCGGCGGTCGGGATCGACAACGTCGTCGCGATCAAGGAGTCGAGCGGCGACATCTCGCGCCTGCACACGCTGGTCAGCGATTTTCCCGGGCTGCAGGTCAGCGCCGGCGCCGAAGACCTCGTGCTCGAGTTCTTCGCCTGGGGCGCCGAGAGCTGGGTGTCCGTGATCGCGAACTTCATGCCGGCCGAGGCGGTGGCGCTGCACCGCGCCTGCATCGTCGACGGTGACTTCGCGCTCGGCCGCAAGCTCGTGCGCGCGCTGCTGCCGCTCCTGCACTGCCTCGAGCACGGCGGCGCCTTCATCCAGTGCGTGAAACTCGCCTGCGAGGCGCGCGGGCGACCCGGCGGTCCCGTCCGGCCGCCGCTGCGCGCGCCGTCGCCCGAGCTCGCCGCGACCGTGGCCGACATCGTTGGCGAGGCCGGCCGCGAGCTTGATAGACTGCTGGCCGCCTGAGAACCAGAACACGGGGCGGCCCACCGCCCGCCAGTCATTCGGGGGAACGAGATGACCGCACCGGCAGCGGCCGGCGCCAGCGAGAACTGGACGTCGCGCCTGACCTTCATCATGGCCTCGGTCGGCTTCGCCGTCGGCCTCGGCAACATCTGGCGCTTCCCGTACATCGTCGGCGAGAACGGCGGCAGCGCGTTCATTTTCGTCTACCTGCTGTTCGCGTTCGGCATCGGCGTGCCGCTGGTCATGGCCGAGTGGGCGATCGGCCGGCGTTCGAGCGGCGAGGCCTCGGCCTCGGCCAGCATCGGCCGGCTGGCGAGCGAGGCCGGCGTGTCGCCCGGCTGGGGCCGGGTCGGCACGATGGCGGTGCTGGCCGCGTTCATGCTGCTGCTGACCTACACCGTCGTTGCCGGCTGGACGATCGACTATTTCCTGCTCGCACTGCGCGGCACGTTCGACGCCATCGACGCGAGCGGCTCGCAGGCCGTGTTCGCGGGCCTGCTGGCCGACCCGCTGCGGCTTGCGCTGTGGCACACGCTGGTCATCGTCGTCACGGTCTGGATCAACGCACGCGGCATCCACGCCGGCATCGAGCGCGCGGTCAACGTGCTGATGCCGCTCCTGTTCGTCTCGATCGTGCTGATGGTCGGCTATGCCTGGGTCATCGGCGACATGCCGGCAGCCGCGCGCTTCCTGCTGACGCCCGACTTCTCGCGGCTGACCGCGGACGCGATGCTGGACGCGCTCGGCCAGGCGTTCTTCTCGATCGGCATCGCGATGGCGGTCATGATCACCTACGGCTCCTATCTCAATCGCTCGGTCTCGATCTCGCAGAACGCGTTCATCGTCGTCGGCGCCGACACGCTGGTCGCCTGCCTCGCCGGCTTCGCGATCTTCCCGCTCGTGTTCGCGCACGGCCTGCCCCCGGATTCCGGCCCGGGCCTCGTGTTCGAGACGCTGCCGATCGCCTTCGGCGAACTGCCGGGCGGGCAGCTGTTCTCGTCGATCTTCTTCTTCCTGCTGATCGCCGCGGCGATCACGTCCTGCATCGGCGTGTTCGCCCCGATCCTGAGCTGGACCGAGCAGAAGTTCGGCATCAGCCGCGCGCGCGCCGCGACGCTCGGCGGCCTCGCGCTTTGGCTGCTCGGCCTGGCCTCGGTGCTGTCTTTCAATCACCTCGCCGACTTCCGGCCGCTCGCCTTCGTGCCGGGCTTCGAGGAACGCACGGTCTACGACTCGACCGAGTACATCATGGCCAACATCCTGCTGCCGGTCGGCGCGCTGCTGACCGCGCTGTTCGTCGGCTGGCGGGTCTCCGGCGAGATCCTGCGCGAGGAGCTCGGGCTGTCCGCGGGCTTCGGCTTCCGGCTGTGGCAGGTGCTGATGCGCTTCGTCGTGCCGCTCGCGGTCGCCGTGATTTTTGTGCGCGGGGTTTGAGGCGGACGGCCGGAGCGCGCTCAGGGGACTCGCAGAACCTGCTCTCTGCGTCGGTGGTGGGCGAAGGCGCGCTACCGGGAATGCCGTTCCAGGGACGCTGTGAATACGTCCCTGTACGCTCCGGGCTCGGCATCCCTGCCTCGC
>CALALV010000065.1 GCA_937925605.1 uncultured Woeseia sp. | reverse complement strand
CCGGCTGGCTGCATCGCGAACGGGTAGGGGCGACCGGTTACGTGCTGGCCGCGCTGCGGCTCGATGCGCGCCCGGCGACGGCGGTCGCGCGCCTGCGGCGCCACGCGCTCGCCCGGATCGAGCGACTGCTGCCGGCCGGCGAGGCGCGCGCGGTGCTGGCCGCGATCGCGCTGGGCGCTCGTCACGAACTCGCGCCGCCGGACTGGGAGCGTTACGCGCGGACCGGCACCAGCCATCTCGTCGCGATCTCCGGCCTGCACGTCGGGCTGGCGGCGAGCGGCGCCGCCCTTGCCGCGTGGCTGCTGTTCGCGACGCTGCCGCGCCGCGGCAACCTGCGTGACGCGGCGCTGCTCGCGTCGCTGCCGGTGATCGTCGCCTACGCGGTGCTTAGCGGATTCCAGGTGCCGGCGCGGCGCGCGGCGCTGATGGCGACGATCGCCGTGCTGTGCCTCGTCGCCCGGCGGCGGCGCAACCCGTTCGCTGTGCTGGCAGGCGTTGCAGCGCTGCTGGTCGCCGCCGACCCGCTCGCGCTGCTGGCACCGGGCTTTCGCCTGTCCTTCGGTGCCGTCGCGGTGCTGCTCGTCGCGGTGAGCCGGGCGCCGTCGCGCCCGGCGGGTCGCATGGCGCGGGCTGCGACGCCGCTACGCGATCTCGGCCGGCTGCAGCTCGCGCTGCTGTTCGGGCTGTTTCCGTTGACCGCGGTCGAGTTTGCCCGCAGCTCCGTCGTCGCGCCGCTCGCGAACCTGCTCGTGCTGCCGCTGTTCGGCCTCGTGACGGTGCCGGCGGCGCTCGCCGGGCTGGCGCTCGACGGACCGGCCGTCGCCGCCGGCGACGCGCTGTTGCGGCTCGCCTGGCTGAGCCTGCGCCTCGTCACGAGCATCATCCGCGCGCTGTCCGAGTGGCCCGCCGCGGGCTTTGCGCTGGCCCGGCCAACCGGGCTTGCGCAGTTCGTCTTCCTGCTGCCGCTCGCCTGGGTCCTGCTGCCGCCCGGCTGGCCGGGGCGCAGGCTCGCCGTCCTCGCCTGGGGCGCCGCCCTCGCGTTCCGGCCGGCCGCCCCGCCGCCGGGCTGCTTCGACCTGCACACGCTGGACGTCGGCCAGGGGCTCGCGCAGGTCGTGCGCAGCGCCCGGCACGTCCTCGTCTACGACACCGGGCCCGCGTGGCCGGGCGGCAGCAGCGCGGAGCGGGTCGTGCTGCCGTTCCTCGCGTCACAGGGCATCCGCCGCATCGACCGGCTGGTCGTCAGCCACGGCGACACCGACCACGCCGGCGGCGTCGGCGTTCTCCTCGAGCGGCTAGACGTGCGTTCCGTGCTGGCCGGCGAGCCGTTGCCGGGGGTTCCGGGAGCCGGAGCCTGCCGTGCCGGGCTGGCCTGGCAGTGGGACGGCGTCGGCTTCCGCTTCCTGCACCCGGGCGGTGAACCGGTCGCGGGCAACGACGCGAGCTGCGTGCTCGAAATAGCGGCGGGCCACCGGCGCGCGTTGCTGAGCGGCGACATCGGCGCCGCGGTCGAAAGGCGGCTGGTCGCGGCCGAACGCTTGCGCTCCGTCGCGATCGTCGGCGTGCCGCACCACGGCAGCCGGACGTCATCCAGCGCCGCATTCGTTGCCGCGACCCGGCCCGCCGTCGCCGTGGTCTCCGCGGGGTACGCGAACCGCTGGGGCTTCCCGCGCCGCGACGTCGCGGCGCGCTGGCGCGAGGCGGGTGCAGAAGTGCTCGTCACCGCCGCTGCGGGCGCGATCAGGCAGCGCGTCTGTCCGGCGGGCGACCTGCCGGCGAGCGACGCGTTCCGTCACGACGCGCGGCGCTACTGGCACGACTAGGCGGCAGGGCGTGCGGCGCGCGGGAGAATTTTGTCCCCTCAGGCTGTATATTCCGGTTTTTCGCGTAACCGTCTCATTCCATGGTCGAAATCGTAAAAGCCGGCGGCTGGCTGATGGCGCCGATCATCCTCTGCGCCATCATCGCCATGGGCATCATTCTCGAGCGCTTCTGGACGCTGCAGCAAAAGCGCGTGCTGCCCGAGGACCTCACCAGCAAGGTATGGGGCTGGGTCAAGGAGGACCGGCTCTAACACAAGCAGATCCAGACGCTGCACCAGGGCTCGCCGCTGGGCCAGATTCTCGCCGCCGGCCTCGTCAATCGCGACCGCGACCGCTCGATCATGAAGGACTCGATCGAGGACACGGGCCGCCACGTCGTGCACGAACTCGAACGCTACCTCGACACGCTCGGCACCGTCGCGGCCATCTCGCCGCTGCTGGGGCTGCTCGGTACCGTGATCGGCATGGTCAAGGTGTTCACCGCCATCACGACCCACGGCGTCGGCAACCCGACGGTGCTGGCCGGCGGCATCGCCGAGGCGCTGATCACGACCGCGGCCGGGCTGACCGTCGCGATCCCGGCGCTGATCGGCTACCGCTACTACCGCAACCGCGTGGACACGCTGGTCGTCGACATGGAGAAGGAGGCGATCAAGCTCGTCGAGGCGCTGCACCGCCGCCAGGCCTACAACAGGAAGCCGGGCCGGGCGAAGAAGGCCTCATGAACCTGCGCATCCGGCCGCGCGCGGAACCGGAGGTCAACCTGACCTCGCTGATCGACGTCGTGCTGTTGCTGCTGATCTTCTTCATGGTCTCGACCAGCTTCGTCAAGCAGTCGCAGATATCGATCCGGCTGCCGCAGGCCGAGTCCAGCGCGGTCGTGGAGGAAAAGCCCGAACAGCTCGAGATCATGATCACGGAGCAGGGCACCTACCTCGTCAACGGGCGCGAGCTCGTCAACAACCGCCCGGAGACCATCCGTAACGCGCTGGAGAAACTGTCGGCCGGCGATACCTCGCTGCCGCTGACCATCAGCGCCGACGCCAACGCGCGCCACCAGCACGTCGTCACCGCGATGGACGTCGCGGGGCGGCTCGGCTTCACCCGCATCAGCATCGCCACGCTCAACGACCCCTCCGAATCGCCGTGAGCACCGGGCTCGATCCGCGTATCGCTAGCGTCTGGAGCAGGCTGTGGCGCTACGTGCTGCCGCACCGTGCCATCGGCATCGTCGCGGTCGTCGCGATGGCCGCGACGGCGATCATCGAGATGACCATGGTCGCGCTGGTCGAGCCGCTGATGGACGAGGCGCTGGTCGCGAAGAACCTCGAGACTGCGCGCTGGCTGCCGCTGGCCTTCGTCGTCGTGTTCGTCTTGCGCGGCATCGCCGGTTTCGGTACCGAGGCCTCGCTCGGCTGGATCGGGCGCGCGGTCATCAGCTCGCTGCGCCGCGACCTGTTCCGCAAATACCTGACGCTGCCGGCGCAGTTCTTCGAGAAACAGTCGAGCGGCCCGCTGCTGTCGCGCATGACCTACAACGTCGAGATGGTCGCGGAGTCGGTCACGACCGTCGTCACGATCCTGATCCGCGACCTGCTGACCGTGCTCGCCGCCATCGGCCTGATGCTCTACCAGAGCGCGCGGCTGTTCCTGATGGTCGCGGTCGTGCTGCCGGTTGTCGCGCTCCTGATCCGTGCGCTCGGCACCGCCTTCCGCCGCTACAGCAACCGCATCCAGGACTCCGTCGGCGAGGTGACCCAGGTGACCGAGGAGGTCATCTCCGGCAACCGGATCGTCAAGATTTTCGGCGGCCAGTCCTACGAAATGCAGAGGCTCGTCGAGTTCGACGAGGGCAACCGCCGCCAGAACATGAAGCTGATCCGCGTCCGCTCGCTCGGCGTTGCCGTCACCCAGGTCGTGTTCGGTATCGGCATCGCGGGCGTCGTCTACTTCGCCGGCATCGAGTCGGTCAACAACAACCTGAGCCCGGGCAGCTTCATGGCCTTCTTCGGGGCGCTGATGCTGATGATGCAGCCGCTCAGGCGCATCACGAACGTCAACGCCACGCTGCAGCGCGGCATCGCGGCGGGCGACAGCGTGTTCCGCGTCATCGACGAGCCCGACGAAGTGGACTCGGGCACCTACCGTGGCGAGCGCGTCCGGGGCGAGGTCGAATTCCGCAAGGTCAGTTTTTCCTACGGCAGCGAGGATGCGCCCGTGATCCGCGACCTGTCGCTGAAAGTCGACGCCGGGCGCACGCTCGCGATCGTCGGCCATTCCGGCAGCGGCAAGTCCACGCTGGTGTCGCTGCTGCCGCGATTCCACGACGTTGCAGCCGGCGAGATACTGCTCGACGGACGCCCCATCCGGGACTATGCGCTCGACTACCTGCGCGAGAACATCAGCCTGGTCAGCCAGGAAGTCGTGCTGTTCAACGACACGATCGCGAACAATCTCGCGTACGGTCAGCTGCGGCAGTGCAGCCGCGCGGAAATCCTCGAAGCGGCGGAGGCGGCGCACGTGCTCGAGTTCGTGCAGGAAATGCCGGACGGGCTCGAGACGGTCGTGGGCGATCGGGGCGTGCTGCTGTCGGGCGGCCAGCGACAGCGCATCGCGATCGGCCGCGCGCTGCTGAAGAACGCGCCGGTGCTGATCCTCGACGAGGCGACGTCGTCACTCGACACGAAATCCGAGCGACGCATCCAGGAGGCGCTGACGCGGCTGATGGAAAACCGCACGACGCTCGTCATCGCGCACCGGCTGTCGACCGTCGAGAACGCGGACCAGATCATCGTGCTGGACGAGGGCCGGGTCGTCGAATCCGGCACGCATGCCGAGCTCCTGGCCCGCGGCGGCCACTACGCGGCCCTGTACCGCATGCAGTTCAGCGACGACGCCGCGGCTGGCTGATGCCCGATGGCGCAGCCCGCTGACAGCCGCCTGCAGCGCCTGTGGTACCGGAGCCGCTACGCCTGGCTCCCGCTCGTGCCGCTGTCACTGCTGTACGCCGCGGCCGTCGCGCTGCGCCGGCGCCTGTACGCGCTCGGCCTGCGACGTTCCTATCGCATCGCCGCGCCCGTGGTCGTGGTCGGCAACCTGACGGTCGGCGGCACCGGCAAGACGCCGGTGACGATCTGGCTCGCCGACCGGCTGCGCCGCCGCGGCTTCCGGCCGGGTATCGTCAGCCGGGGGTACGGCGGCGTCGTCGGCGACACGCCGGTGCAGGCGAACGCAGGCAGCGACCCGGCGATCGTCGGCGACGAGCCCATCCTGCTCGCGGCGCGCAGCCGCTGTCCGGTCGTCGTCCACCCGGACCGCGTCGCGGCCGCCGACGAGCTGCTGCGCATGGGCGTCGACGTCGTGCTCGCGGACGACGGTCTGCAGCACTACCGACTGCGGCGCGACTACGAGATCGCGGTCGTCGACGGCGCCCGCGGCTTCGGCAACGGCTGGCTGCTGCCGGCCGGTCCGCTGCGCGAACCGCGCGCGCGGCTCGCCGGCGTCGACCGGGTCCTGGTCCACGCGAGCCGGCGCGGCGAGGAGACGGTCGCCGCGCGCGACCTGCCGTCCGGGCGCTCGCCCGGTTACCACCCGGGGACCCCGCGCCACGTGACCGTCAATTGCCGCCCCAGGCCGCCTCTCGAGGAGCTGCGCGGCAGCGGCAAGGTCGAGGGGGTGGGGGCCCGGCAGCCGAACGGGGTGTCCCCGGCGGGGGCCTGGAAGGGCCTCGGGGAGCCGGCGCCGGAAGCCCTGGCCGCGGCATCCGCCGCGATCACCCGGACGGCGGCCCTGCG
>CALALV010000064.1 GCA_937925605.1 uncultured Woeseia sp. | reverse complement strand
GTTTTGGACGCGCGCAGCGCGCCCCGCAGGGGCGGCCGCCAGGGATGGCGGCCGTCATGAATTCGGCAGGAGACGAACTGACGCGCGCAGCGCGCCCCGCAGGGGCGGCCGCCAGGGATGGCGGCCGTCAATCCCCCGGCACGTTGTCCCGGCAACAGTGGCGCCGAACCTGCCATCGCACTAAAGATCAATCCGCACCCACCAAGTTCGCTATTACCAACTCGGCGGGCGGATTGGGATTCGACAAAACGGCAGGACTGCCGTTTTGGACGCGCGCAGCGCGCCCCGCAGGGGCGGCCGCCAGGGATGGCGGCCGTCATGAATTCGGCAGGAGACGAACTGACGCGCGCAGCGCGCCCCGCAGGGGCGGCCGCCAGGGATGGCGGCCGTCAATCCCCCGGCACGTTGTCCCGGCAACAGTGGCGCCGAACCTGCCATCGCACTAAAGATCAATCCGCACCCACCAAGTTCGCTATTACCAACTCGGCGGGCGGATTGGGATTCGACAAAACGGCAGAACTGGCGTTTTGGACGCGCACAGCGCGCCCCGGCCGGATTTACCTGAACCCGGGGGGCCCTATGGCTGTCAACAATTGGCAAGAGCCGATCGGGGAATCGCCATGCTCAAAGTAGTCTTTACCTGTGCGCTGCTGGCTGCCCTGCCGCTCGCGACCGCCGGCGCCACGGACCTGTCCGCACGCTACGAAGCGTTGCAGGCCGCGGCGAGCGAGGATCCCGCGGCCTGGCGTGCGCTGGCCGCGGAGGCGCGCGAAGCCGGCGACCTCGCCACCGCCTCGCGCGCGCTCGAACGTGCGGCCGGGCTCGGCCTCGCGCCGATCCCGCTCGGCTTCGAGCGGGCCCGCCAGCGACTCGCGGCCGGCGACGAGGCCGGGGCGGTCGGCGTGCTGCGCGGCCTGGTCGACGGGGGCTTCACCGGCCTGCAGTCGATCACCGGCGACCCGCAGCTCGGCGCGCTCGCCGGTAACCCGGCGTTCGACGAACTGGTGGCGGAACTCGAGGTCAGCGCGTACCCCTGCGCACACCAGGAGCGCTTCCGCGCTTTCGACTTCTGGCTGGGCGACTGGGACGTGCACACACCGAACGGCACGTTCGCCGGCAGCAA
The DNA here is from genome assembly GCA_937925605.1 of uncultured Woeseia sp. GTDB lineage: Bacteria > Pseudomonadota > Gammaproteobacteria > Steroidobacterales > Woeseiaceae > Woeseia. The sequence continues at coordinate 18,585 of CALALV010000064.1, read as the reverse complement.
CCGCATCCGGGCCGACCAGCAGGGTTGCGTGCTGATCGAGGAATGGCAGTCCGTGACCGGCGGGCGCGGCCACAGCATCAATTACCTCGACGCGGCGAGCGACGAATGGGTGCAGGTCTGGAACGACGAGGGCGGTTCGCAGATCCACATCCGCGGCGGCATGACGGAGGAGGGCATGCTGCTCGTCGGCAAGATCCACTACGTCGCGAACGGCAGCACCGCGGACTTCCGCGGCCTCTGGACCCCGCTGCCCGACGGCCGCGTTCGCCAGTTCTTCGAGCAGTCGAGCGACGGCGGTGCCAGCTGGACTTCGTGGTTCGAAGGCTTTTATTCTCGGCGCGACAGCAGTGACGGAGGTCCCTGAGGCCCTTGAATTCCCCGTATCGCAACCGGCCCCTGCCGGCGGGCAACCCGCTGGCGAACGCGCTCGTCGTCATCGTCGGCGTGATCGCGATCGCGCTGTCGCTGGTCGTCGGCGTCGTCGCGTTCATTGCGCTCGGCAGCCTGTTCCTCGTCATGGCCGCGATCGTCGGCATCCGCCTGTGGTGGGCACGGCGGCGCGGCGGAGACGCGCGCCGGCGCTCCCGGCCGGCGGCCGGCCGGGACGTCATCGAGGGCGAATTCCGCGTGGTGACGCGTCCGCGCGAGGACGAGCGCGACTGACGCAGCGGACCGCGGCGTCTTGGCGAGCGTGCCCGAAAAACCGTAAGCTCGCGCCCCATGGCCAGCCATTCCAGTGATCCCGAACGCCGCCGCCGGCGCCGCAAGCGGCGCGCCGCGGTCGTGCTCATCTACACCGCGATCGCGGTCGGCCTTGCCTGGTTCTTCGAATCGCAGGCGACGACGACGATCATCTTCGTCCGTCACGCCGAGAAAATGGCGGAGCCCGCCGACGACCCGCCGCTGTCGCCCGCCGGCCGTCAGCGGGTCGCCGAGCTGACCCGCCAGCTCAAGGATGCGGACGTCATCCAGGGCATCGACGCCATCTACTCGACGCCGTTCCGGCGCACGCAGGAGACGGCGCAGCCGCTGGCGAACGCGCTGGACATACCGATCACGACCTACGACCCGGACGAGGACAACGAGGCCGTGCTCGAGGACATCCTCGCGCGGCACAAGGGCGAGATCATCCTCGTCGTCGGGCACAGCAACACGATTCCGCAGCTGATCGCCGATCTCGGCGCGAGCAAACGGGTGCCGCCGATTGCCGACGACGAGTACGACAACCTGTACCTCGTGTCGATCCCGTGGTTCGGCAAGACCAAGACGATCCGGCTGCGTTACGGCGAACCCTACCGGGCTGCGCCGGCGGCAGACTCAACTTGAGAAAAGCCTCTCAAGTACTTGGTAAAAAATGATTTTTCAGACCGAGATTCGCGTCGATACCGAGGGCCGCGGCAGCTACGATCTGACCGGGCGCGTGCAGCAGGCGGTCGCCGCGGCGGGCCTGGCGACCGGCACCTGCCAGGTCTTCGTGCACCACACGAGCGCGTCGCTGATGCTGTGCGAGAACGCCGACCCGGCCGTGCTGCGTGACCTCGAGGCCTGGATGGCGCGCGCAGTGCCGGACGGCGATCCGCTGTTCACCCACACCGCGGAAGGCCCGGACGACATGCCCGCGCACGTGCGCTCGGTGCTGACGCAGTCGGCGCTCGGCCTGCCGGTCAGCGCCGGGCGCCTCAAGCTCGGCACCTGGCAGGGCATCTTCCTGTGGGAGCACCGGCACGCGCCGCACAGCCGCAGGTTGACGGTGACGCTGCAGGGCGAGTAATCCAGCGAAACTCCGACCAATTCTCGTTACACGGGCCGGCCGGGTCGCGCGACAGACGATTTGTCCGCGACGTGCGTGACGAAAATCACCCGGAGTCTGTCTAGGGTTCGTCGTAGCGGCCGGTGCGCAGCCCGGCCGCCTCGCGCAGCATCACGGCTTTCTGCAGGAACTCCGTGTGCCGCCCGACCAGCACGTCGGCCAGGACGGCATCCTGGATCACCCGGTCGGGGTTCACTAGGTAGGTCGCCCGGCGCACGCCGACGCCGAAGGGCCCGTCCACGTCGTACATCTTCACGACGACCTTGTCCTCGTCCGACAGCAGCGTGAAGGGCAGGCGCTGCTCGGCGCGGAAGCGGCGGTGGCTGGCCGGGTCCTGCGGGCTGATGCCGGCCACGCTCAGGCCGACCGAGCGCAGTTCCGTGAACATGTCGCGGAACGCGCAGGCCTCCTTCGTGCAGACCGGCGTGAAATCGGCGGGGTAGAAATACAGGATCAGCGGACCGTCGGCGAGCAGGGTCGACAGCTCGGTCTCGCGCCCGGTGTGGTCGGGCAGGACAAATTCAGGCGCTTTGCTGCCCGGTTTCAGCATTGCATGCCTCCATCACTGGCTGTGCTTGCGGAAATCAGTTTCCATGACCTGGTAGCCGGGACGCAGCATGCCGAGCGCCAGGTAGGTCTGTTGCGCACGCTCGTTGCCGTCCTCGACGTACAGCCGGATGCCGCAGGCGTCCGGTGTCGCGCGCGCCCGGGATTCTACATGCCGGTACAGCGCCGAGAACACCCCTTGGCGGCGATACTCCGGCAGCACGTAGACGCTCTGGATCCACCACATCGTGCCGTTGCGCCAGTCGGACCATTCCCAGGTCACCATCAACTGGCCGACGATGCGGCCGTCCGCCTCGGCGACCCAGTAGCGGCCGCGTGCCGGGTCCGCGAGCAGCGCCGCGACCCCGGCGCCGACGACGGCGGGATCGAGGGCGCGCTCTTCGGTCTCCGCGGCCATGGCCGCGTTGTAGGCGGCGATCGTGTCCGCGTCGTCCGGTCGGGCATCGCGTATGCGGCAATCCATCGGCGTCCTGGCGCTCGGGGTTCGACCGATACGCTATCATGCGGCGCTGCCGTTGCCGACCGAGAGACCCGCTCATGTCCGCAATCTTACCGCTCCGCTGCCTGCCCGTTGCCGCCGCGCTGTGCGTCGCAGCCGGCTGCGGGCAGCCGTCCGCGCCGTCGGCGACTGCCGCCGACTCGGCCGTGCCGCGCTACAGCGCGCGCGCCTTCTTTGAAACCACGAGCTACGCGATGCCGCGCTCTAGCGGCTACGCGTTCTCGCCGGACGCGACGTCGCTGCTGCTGTCGTCCGACGAGAGCGGCGTGTTCAATGCCTGGGAGCTGCCGCTCGCGGGCGGCGAGGCGCGGCGCCTGACGGACTCGGAGGACAACGCCGTGTTCGCGCTGAGCTACTTCCCGGAGGATCGCGGTGTGCTGTACACCTTCGACAGCGGCGGCAACGAGCTGAACCACGTGGCGGTCCTCGAGACGGACGGCAGCACCCGCGACCTGACGCCCGGGGAGGGCTTCAAGGCGGACTTCCTGCGCTTCTCGGACGACGGCGAGCATTTCTTCCTGCAGACGACCGAACGCGACGAAACGGTGTTCGACGTCTGGCGCTACGCCAGCGACGGCTACGCCCGCGAGCGCATTTTCGACAACCCCGGTTACGATCTGGCCGACGTGAGCCCGGACGGCCGCTGGGTGGCGCTGGTGCGGCCGATCGCGAGCGGCGACAGCGACATCTACCTCGTCGACCTCGAGGCCGACGATCCCGTCCCGCAGCTGATCACGGCGCACGAGGGCAAGGTCGACCACGGCGTCTTCGGCTTCACGCCCGACAGCGCCTACCTCGTTTACAGCACCGATGCGTTCGGCGAGTTCACCGAAGCCTGGCGCCACGAGCTCGGCAGCGGGGAGCAGGAGCGGCTGCTCGAGGCCGACTGGGACGTCATGTACGTCGTGTACTCGCCGGGCGGCCGCTACCGGGTCAGCGCGGTCAATGCCGACGCGAGCACCGCCGTGACGGTCCACGACCGCGAGCGCGGGACCGCCGTCGCGCTGCCCGACCTGCCGCCGGGCGACCTGCAGAACGTGCGCTTCTCGGCCGACGAGCGGCGCATGGCGTTGCTCGTCAACGCCGACAATTCGCCGCCGAACGTGCATCTCGTCGATCTCGGGACCAACACGGCGCGCCGCCTCACCGACGCGCTGAACCCGGCGATGAGCGCCGAGCACCTGGTCGAGAGCCGGATCGTGCGCTATTCGAGCTTCGACGGCCTCGAGATCCCGTCGGTGCTGTACCGGCCGCACGGCGCGAGCGCCGACGCGCCGGTGCCGGCGCTGGTCTGGGTGCACGGCGGGCCGGGCGGGCAGAGCCGGACCGGCTACAACCCGACGATCCAGCACCTCGTCAACCACGGCTACGCGGTGCTGGCCGCGAACAACCGCGGTTCGTCGGGCTACGGCAAGACCTTCAATCACCTCGACGACCGCCGGCACGGCGAGGGCGACCTGCAGGACATCGTGCAGGGTCGCCACTACCTGGCCTCGCTCGACTGGGTCGACGGCGAGCGCATCGGCATCATCGGCGGCTCCTACGGCGGCTACATGGTTGCCGCGGCGCTCGCTTTCGAGCCCGAGGTGTTCGACGTCGGCGTCAACATCTTCGGCGTCACGAACTGGGTGCGCACGCTGAACAGCATCCCGGCCTGGTGGACGACCGGCCGCGCCGCGCTGTTCGACGAGCTCGGCGACCCGGCGACCGACGAGGAACGGCTGCGGCGGATCTCGCCGCTGTTCCACGCCCACCAGATCGTGCGGCCGCTGCTGGTCGTGCAGGGCGCGAACGATCCGCGCGTGCTGCAGGTCGAGAGCGACGAGCTGGTCGCCGCCGTGCGCGCGAACGAGGTGCCTGTCGAGTACGTCGTGTTTCCCGACGAGGGCCATGGCTTCACGAAGCGCGAGAATCGTATCGCCGCGTCCGAGGCCTACCTGCGCTTCCTCGACGCCTGGCTGGCCGGCGAGGGCCGCACGGACTAGCGAGTACGCGGCCGACGCATGGGCGAGGCAATCATCTACCTGGACCCGGAGAGCGGGCTCAGCCTGCAGAACCAGATCCGCCAGAAGCTGGTCGACGGCATCCTGAGCGGCGCGTTCCCGCCCGGCATGAAGCTGCCGTCGTCGCGGCGGCTCGCAACGCAGCTCGAGGTCGCCCGCAACACGGTCGTGCTCGCGTACCAGCAGCTGATTGCCGAGGGCTACCTGGTCAGCCGCCAGCGCAGCGGCATCTTCGTCAACCGCGAGATGCTGGACAGCCGGGTCGGCTACAGCGCCGCGAGTGCCGCGGCGAGCACCGAGGAGGCGTCGCGCTGGCGCCGCCGGATTCGCGGCTCGTCGTTGCCGGCGGAGACCGCGCGCGACCTGCCTAACTGGTCGAAGTACCCGTACCCGTTCATCGACGGCAAGTTCGACCCGTCGCTGTTCCCGCTCGCCGAGTGGCGGGAGGCCAGCCGGCTCGCGCTCAGCGTCGCCGACGTCCGCGACTGGTCGACCGGCAGCGGCGACGCGGACGACCCGATGCTGATCGAGGAAGTGCGCACGAAGATCCTGCCGCGGCGCGGCATCCAGGCGCGCCCGGACGAGATACTCGTTACGCTCGGCACGCAGCACAGCCTGTACCTGGCCTGCGAGCTGCTCGCCGACCGCCACACGAAGGTCGCGATCGAGGAGCCCGGCAACGCCGAGATGCGCCGGCTGCTGGCGCGCCGCGAGGCGCGCGTCAGGAGCCAGCCGGTCGACGCCAGCGGTATCGAGGTCGACGCAGGGCTGGCCGGCGCGGACCTGGTCTACGTGACCCCGAGTCACCAGATCCCGACCGCGGTCGCGATGTCGCGCGAACGCCGCGAGGCGCTGCTGGCGGCGGCCGCGGAGCACGACTTCCTCGTGATCGAGGACGACTACGAGTGCGAGACCAGCTACCTGGACCGCCCGGCGCCGGCGCTGCGCAGCATGGACCACGGCGGCCGGGTGATCTACGTCGCGAGCCTGTCGCAGGTGCTCGCGCCCGGCATCCGGCTGGGTTTCATCGTTGCCGACGCGGAGTTCATACGCCGCGCGCGCGAGCTGCGCCGCGCGATGCTGAACCACCCGCCGCTCAACAACCAGCGCGCGGCGGCCTTCTTCCTGTCGCTCGGCCACTACGACGCGCTGATGCTGCGCATGGCGCGGGCCTTCCAGCAGCGCCGCACCGCGCTGCGCGACGCGCTGAACTACTACCGCTCGGTGTCGATCGAGATCTCGCCCGAGGTCGGCGGCACCACCTGGTGGGTGCGACTGCCCGAGGAGGTCAGCGCCGCCTACGTCGCGAGCGAGGCCGAGCGCGAGGGCATCCTGATCGAGCCGGTCGAGCACTACTACGCGGACCCGGCGCGGGCCGAGAACTGCTTCCGCATGGGCGTCACGAGCATCCCGATCGAGCAGATCCGCCCCGGCGTCCTGCGCCTGACCGAGCTGATCCGCAACCTGGTCAGCGGCCGCGTCGAGCACCTCGAGACCTCGATCGGCGACTGGCTGACCGGCGACGAACTCGTGCGGGCAATGTCCGACCGGATCCTGCTGTACAACGTCGTCTACGGCGTGCCGTGCACGATCGAGCTGCACGCCGACGGCCGGATGGTCGGCACGGCGGGTTTCGCGAACGAGGACTGCGACACCGGCCGCTGGTGGGTCGACGGCGACCGTTGGCACCGGCAGTGGAACGAGTGGGTCTACGGCGAGGAGGCCGCCTACTACGTCGTCGTCGACGGCGACCGGATCAAGTGGTTCAACGCCGAGAAGCAGATCGTCGACGCGGCCTTCATCCGGCCGATGCGCGCCCCGGACTGACGCCCGATCTGGCCCAGCACGCGGCCTCCGTCTGGTCCTATGCGGCGGCGGCGCGCCGGGGTAGCGTGCCTCGACAGGGGGGAGCATGAGCACATTCGCAATCGCCGGCCTGCAGCTCGAGGCCGCCAACGGCAACAACCTGGACACGATCGAGCGCGAAATCGACGCCACGCTGCGCCGTTTCCCCTGGATCGACCTGGTCCTGCTCGGCGAACTGAACGCGTTCGGCGCCGACACGGCGAACGCCGTGGAACTGCCCGGGCCGGAGGAGGAGCGCCTCGCCGCGATCGCCCGGCGGCACGGCATCTGGCTCGTGCCCGGCTCGCTGTTCGAGCGCGCGGGCGAGCACATCTACAACACCGCCCCGGTCATCGCGCCGGACGGCCGCGTCATCGCACGCTACCGCAAGCAGTACCCGTGGCTGCCCTACGAGCGCGGCGTCACGGCCGGCAGCGACCCGGTAGTGTTCGACGTGCCGGGCGTGGGCCGCTTCGGCGTCTCGATCTGCTACGACATGTGGTTCCCGGAAACGACCCGGACACTGGCCTGGCTGGGCGCCGAGGCGATCCTGCACCCGAGCCTGACCAGCACGATCGACCGCGACGCCGAGATCGCGATCGCGCGCGCCAGCGCCGTGACGAACGTCTGCTACTTCCTCGACATCAACCTGGCCGGTCCGCTCGGCGTCGGCCGGTCGGTCATCGCCGGGCCCGGTGGCGAGGTCCTGTACGAGGCAGGAAAAACACGGGAAATCATGCCAGTACGACTTGACTTTGAAGCGGTACGGAGGATCCGGCGGGACGGCTGGCACGGCCTCGGGCAGCCGCTCAAGTCGTTTCGCGACGGCAAGCGCAGTTTTCCGCCGTACGCGGCCGGCGCACGCTCGGAGGCGCTCGACGCGCTCGGCCCGCTCGAGCGTGCGCAACGCGCGGCGCCCGGCGGTGACTGAAGGTCGTCTGGACCAGTACGGGACGGGCATCTGGCACTAGGTGGTGCCGCGGCGCTGCGCTAGCGTGGCGCGAGAACATTGAGGTTCCAGGGGGAGCATCGGGATATGAAGGCGAACAACAGTTTCATCCGGCGGCCGCTGGCCGCGGCTATCGGCACGATCCTCGCGCACGGCGCGCCGCAGGCGCTGGCGCAGGACGACGGCGCGGATGCCGTGCTCGAGGAGATCGTCGTCACGGCGACCCGGCGCGAGACCTCCGTGCTCGACGTGCCGTACAACATCTCGGCGATCAGCGGCGAGGCGCTCGAGGCAGCGGCCATCGTCGACAACGTCGAACTGATGCGCAACGTCGCGGGCGCCTCGGTGGTCGATCGCGGCTACCGCAATTCGGGCGTCATCAACGGCATCATGATTCGCGGCCTGAACCTCGACAGCTCCGCGTTCGGCGACTACGCGCTGAACACGGTGCCGACGGTCTCGACCTACGTCGACGACACGCCGGTCTACGCGAACTTCGTCCTGAAGGACATCCAGCGCGTCGAGGTGCTGCGCGGCCCGCAGGGCACGCTGTACGGCTCCGGCTCGCTCGGCGGCACGGTGCGCTACATCATGAACGAGCCGGACCCGAGCGGGTTCTCCGGCTCGCTGAACGGCTCGCTGTCGCAAACAGCGGATTCCGACAGCGAGAACTACACGGCGGACATCGTGCTCAACGCGCCGCTGTCGGACACGGCGGCCGTGCGGCTCTCGGCCGGCACGCTGCAGTACGCCGGCGTCGTCGACTACGTCAACGTCTACGAGCTGGACGCGAATGGCATCCCGGTAGCGCCGAACGGCATCCTCGACCCGGCGGCCAGCTTCCGCCGTGTCGACGACGCCGACGACGTCGACATCACCTACGCGCGCCTGTCGGTGCTGGTCGAACCGTCCGAACGCTTTCGCGTCAAGTTCGCCTACCAGACGCAGTCCGACGACATAGGCGGGCGTCGCCAGCAGACGGTCGGCCAGGACGGCAACGGCAACACCTACGGCGAGCGCGAGATCGGCTCGATCCAGCTCGAGCCCTCGTCCCGCGACGTCGACGTCGCGAGCCTCGAGGCCGAGGTGGACCTCGGCTTCGCGACGCTGACCTCGAGCACCTCGGTCTACGAGCACGAGGGCGACAGCGTCAGCGAGAACACGGGCTTCTACGCCCAGCTCGGCTGGCTGCAGTTTTACTACTACAACTACCCGCGGCCGATGGCCTCGGCCGTGCGCACCTACTCGGACGAGGCGGTCGTGCAGGAATTCCGGCTGGTCTCGAACGGCGAGCAGGCCGTCGACTGGGTGGCGGGCGCGTTCTACCGCGACCAGGACATGAACTCGACGCAGCAGAGCTTCCTGCGCGGTTTCGAGGCCTGGGCCGATACCTGGTTCGGCAACCCGAACCTGATCGTGCGCGACAAGGACTTCGACTACGAGCGCGACGAAACCTTCCGCGACCTCGGCATTTTCGGCGAGCTGACATTCAATGTCAGTGACACGTTCCGCCTGACCGGTGGCCTGCGCTGGTTCCAGAACGACTTCGACAACTTCACGTTCATGAGCATCGGGCTCTGGGATCCGGCGATCTTCCAGATTACCGACACCGCGTTCTTCGAGGAGAGCGAGGACGACGTGCTGTTCAAGCTGAACGCGTCCTGGGACATCAGCGACGACGCGATGCTTTACGGCACGATCTCCGAGGGCTACCGCCGCGGCGGCAGCAACGCGGTACCGCTGTCGGGTCCGTTCGCCGAGGACCCGGGTTGGTTGCGCTACGACTCCGACTCGGCCGTGAACTACGAGCTCGGCATCAAGGGCACGACCGACCGGCTGCGCTACTCGGCGGCGGCCTTCTACGTGGACTGGGACAATATCCAGCTGAACACGGCCTCCAGCAACTGGGCGTTCTTCACAGCCGCGAATGGCGACAGTGCGCGCACGAGTGGCCTCGAAGTGGAGTTGGACGGTCTCATCACGGACCAGTGGCGCTATGCGGTGGGCTACGCCTTCGTCGATGCGGAGCTGACCGCTGACGCGTTCGCACCGACCGCCGCGGTCCGGCTGCTCGCCGCGGACGGCGCCACGCTGCCGGGCACCTCGGAGCACACGCTGAACGGCGCGCTCGAGTACACGACGGAGCTCGCGAACGGACTCGGCTGGATGACCCGGGTCAACGCCTACTACCAGTCCGATACCCAGAACGCGCTCGGCGACTTCGGCCGGGCGCCCGGCACCTTCACGCGCGAGCTCGACGGCTTCACGCTGTGGAACGTCGTCTCGACGGTCTCGGGCGAGAACTGGGACGCGACCCTGTTCATCAAGAACCTGACCGACGAGGAAGCCGTGACCGGGCTGTTCACGGAGCAGTACATGGGTACCGCGCCGGCGCAGAACTACCTCGGCAACGGCAACAAGGAGTTCATCGCCCAGCCGCGCACGATCGGCCTGAGCCTGACCTGGCACTTCTGAGCCGCGGCCCGCCGGCCCGCGGTCGGCTAGAATCGCGGGCTGACCGAGGGGCCGATGGCGAAGGTGATGCAGCAGGGCGGAGCGGCCGACGGGGACGACACGGCGCGGGTCAGCGCGCTGCTCCGCGACGGGCGCCTCGACGAGGCCGCGCGCGTCGCGGAAGCCTGGGCCGGGCGCAGCCCGGAAGCGCCGGACGCCTGGCGGCTCGTATCGCTGGTCGCGCAGCGCGCCGGCGACTTCGAGCGCATGCTCGAGGCCGCCGAGGCCGCGCACGCGGCCGCTCCCGCCGATCCCGGGGCCGAGTTCCGGCTGCTCGAGTGCCGCCTGTACTGCGGCCAGGCGGACCGGGTCATCGCCCGGCTGCGCGAGCTGGAACGGGGCGGGCGCGACGACGCGCCCCTGCTGTGCCGGGTCGCGGAATACTACGCGCACTGCGCGCGGCATGCCGACGCGCACCGCTGCTACGAGCGCGCGGTCGAGCTCGCGCCGGACAACCCGGACTACCTGTTCAGCCTCGCGGCCTCGCAGATCGCGCTCGGCCTGCTGGATGCGGCCGAAGCCACGCTGGGCCGTGTCATCGAGCTCAACCCGCACGACTACGACGCCTGGCGCAATCGCGCGACGCTCAGGCGCTGGACGCGAGACGAGAACCACGTCGCGGAGATCGAGGCGATGCTCGAACGCGGGGTGCAGCGGCCCGCCGGCGAGGCGCAGCTCGGCTACGCGCTCGCGAAGGAGCTCGAGGATCTCGGCGACGACGAGGCGTCGTTCCGCGCGCTCGAGCGCGGCGCCGGCGCCAGGCGCCGCCTGATGCGTTACCGGGTCGAGACCGACCTCGAGGCGATCGAGCGCATCCGCGAGACCTATACCGCCGACTGGCTCGCCAGCCAGCCGCGCGGCTGTCCCGGCACGGGGCCCGTGTTCGTCATCGGGCTGCCGCGCAGCGGCACGACGCTGGTCGACCGGATCCTCGGCTCGCACAGCCGCGTCGCGAGCCTCGGCGAGATCAACGACTTCGCCTACGCGCTGATGCGCACGGCCGGCAGCGCGGCCAGCAAGCTCGAACTCATCTCCTCCGCGGCAGGCGCGGAGCCGGCGCGGCTCGGGCGCTACTACCTCGACAGCACGCGCGCCTACGGCGTCGCGGCCGACTACCTGGTCGACAAGACACCGCTGAACTACCTGTACGTCGGGCTGATCTGCGCGGCGCTGCCGGACGCGCGCATCGTGCACCTGGCCCGCGCGCCGCTCGATGCCTGCTACGGCATGTACCGCACGCTGTTCCGCGCCGGCTACCCGTTCTCCTACGACCTGGACGACCTGGCGCGCTACTACATCGCCTACCACGGACTGATGCAACACTGGCGGCAGGAATTCCCCGACGCGTTGCTCGACGTGCGCTACGAGGACCTGGTCGAGGACCAGGAGGGCGTGTCGCGCCGCATCGTCGGCTACTGCGGCCTGCCCTGGGAGCCGGAGTGCCTCGACTTCCACCGCAACCGCGCGCCGGTCGCGACGGCCAGTTCGGCGCAGGTGCGACGACCGGTCTACCGCGACGCGCTCGCCCGCTGGCGGCGCTACGAGCGCCAGCTGGCCCCGCTCGCCGAGCGACTCGAGGCCGCCGGCATCGACACCGGCCGCAACCGCTGCTGGCCGGGCGCGCGCCCGCACTCGCCGCCGTGCTGCTATCTGGGGTCGCCGCGGCCGGACCGCCCGTGCCGCCGGTGCACGAGGGTCGCCCGGCGGAGACGCGGCTTGCGGGCGAGATCAGCCTCGGTGCGCTGCTCGACGGCCGCCTCGACGTGCTGCGCGACGATTTCCGGCTGTTCGGCGCCGACGACGAGCGCTTCCCGCTGCCGGCCGTCCGCGCGCACTACGCGAGCGACGGCGAGGTCGTGGTCCCGCTCGAGCGCCTGCCGATCCCGGCGGCCGGCGGCTACGACCTGCTCCTGCTGCCGGGCCGCAGCTGGCACGATCGCGCGGCCGGCACCGACCGCGCGCTGCTGCCGTTCGCGCTGCTCGAGAAGAACGCGAACTGCCTGCACTACGGCACGCTGTGGTTCGACTACGACGCGTCGGGCGCGCGCGGGCCGGGGCGCTATCGCATCGCGAGCGACACCTGCCAGTACCTGAAGTTCGACGCAAGCGGTCGCCACCGCGTCTCGTTCGATTTTCGCGATAGCCCGCAGGCTGGCGAGGCACTCGCCGACTACTCAGCCGAACGCGCAGCGAGGCTGCCGCGTCGCCCGATCGCGGCGCTCGCGGACGAATACCCGGGCGCGGATGCGGCCGCGTTCGGCGATCCCGACGAGGTCGATCCGCGGCACATGACCGCCTACGGCTTCCTCATAGACGGCGTGCACTACGCGGGCGGCTGTGCGACCCGCGCCGGCCCGTACCCGGCCTGCGCCGAGTTGCCGTTGCCCTCGTACTCGCTCGCGAAATCGCTGGTCGCGGGGCTCGCGCTGATGCGGGCCGAGGCGCTGTACCCGGGCAGTCGCCGCCGGCCGGTCAGCGAACTCGTGCCGGCGTGCGCGAGCGAGGACGGCTGGGACAGGATTACGCTCGAGGACTTGCTGGACATGGCGACGGGGCGTTACGACTCGACCGGCTACGAGACCGACGAGGACGCGCTGCTCGCAAGCCCGTTCTTCCTCGCGGCCGACCATGCGACCAAGCTGCGCTTCGCCTGCGAGCGCTGGCCGCGGCGTGAGCCAGCCGGCGAACGCTGGGTCTACCACACGACCGACAGCTACATCCTCGGCACGGCGCTGACGGCGCTCGTGCGCGAGCAGGCCGGGGCGGGCGCTGATTTCTTCGAGACCCTGGTCGTCGAGCCGATCTTCGCTCCGCTCGGGCTGGGGCCATTGAGCCGCTTCACGCGGCGCACGCAGGATGCCGTGCGCCAGCCGTTCACGGGCTGGGGACTCGTTCTGACGGCCGACGACCTCGCGCGGCTCGCGCAGTTTCTCGGTCCGCGGAACGCGCGACTCGGCGACGCGTCGCCCTTGGACGCCGGCATGCTCGACGCCGCGCTGCGCCGCGACGGCGGCGCGGCGCTGCCGACCGGCGTACCGGGTCTGAGCTACGACAACGGCTTCTGGGCCTACGACGTCGGGCCGCATCTGGGCTGCCTTGAAGCACTGCCGGTGCCGCTGATGTCGGGTTTCGGCGGCATCATTCTGACGCTGTTCCCGAACGGCAGCAGCTATTACTACGTCAGCGACGGCGGCACGCATCGCTGGCTGGCAGCGGCACGCGCCGCGCACGCGATCCGGCCGATGTGCGCGGGCGCGCCGACAGGGGAGTCACAGTGACCGAATCGATACTCGCTGCCGAACCGGCGCGCCGCGTGCGCGCCGACGGTTTCGCGGCCCGGCTGTTCCTCGCGTTCCTCGCGACGGCTGGCCTGTTCTACGTCAACATCATGCCCGCGATCGTCGACGGCCTGATCGAGGGCCTCGGCTTCAGCGCGCGCGAGGCCGGCTTTGCCGGTTCGGCGAACGTCTACGGCGCGGCGGCCGGCGCGCTGCTGATCGTATTCCTGATTCGCCGGGTCGTCTGGCGGCCGATGGCCTGGGGCCTGCTCGGCGTGCTGATCCTGATGGACCTGCTGTCGATGCTGATCAGCCTGCCGCCGGCGATGATCGCGTTTCGCTTCGTGCACGGGCTGGTCGGCGGCGCGCTGGTCGGCGTCGGTTTCTCGGTCATCGCGCGCACGCGCAACCCTGACCGCACCTTCGGCGTGCTGCTGGTCGTGCAGTTCGGACTCGGCGGCCTCGGCAACCTCTACCTGCCGCGACTCGTGCCCCTGTTCGGCACGGACGTGCTGTTCCTGTCGCTGATCGCGTTCAGCGCCGTCACGGCGGCGATGCTGCCGTTCCTGCCGGGCTACCCGGTCGCTGCCGACGCGCACGAGAAGAAGGCCGGCGGGCGACTGGCGATCCTGCCGCTGTCGCTGGTGCTGGTGTCTATCTTCCTGTTCCAGGCCGCGAACATGGGCCTGTTCGCGTTCATCATCGGGCTCGGTCGCAGCGCGGGCCTCGAGCTCGGCTTCATCACCAACACGCTCGCGGCCTCGGGCTGGATCGGCATCGTCGGCCCGCTGATCGTCATCGCGGTCTACACGCGCTACGGCCGCACGCTGCCGCTGCTGCTCGCGATGCTGCTGACCGTCGTCGGCAACTGGGCGCTGCATTTCAGCGCGTACCCGGAGGTGTTCCTGATCGCGAACTGCGGCATCGGCATCACCTGGGCGTTCATCATGCCGTACCTGCTCGGTCTCACCTCGGAGTTCGACGAGGCCGGGCAGATGGCCGCGCTCGGCGGCTTCGCGTCGAAGATGGGTCTCGCGAGCGGGCCGTTCGTCGCCGGCCTGCTGCTCGGCGAGGACGACTACGCGCGCCTGATCAACGTCGCCGTCATCGCGCTGGTCGTCAGCCTCGCCGCGAGCCTGCTGCCGGCCTTGCGCGGCGACCGCCTGAACCGCGAGCGCTCCTGCGAGCAGGCCTGAGCGCGACGCTCTGCTAGAATCCCGCGCTGCCGCGCCCGTAGCTCAGCTGGATAGAGCACCTGCCTCCTAAGCAGGGGGTCGCAGGTTCGAGTCCTGCCGGGCGCACCAAAATACAAGGGGTCACCAACGGTGGCCCCTTGTAGTTTGGAGTGCTCGTCACCGGACGGAGAGCCTCGTTCGACAAAACGGCAGGATTGCCGTTTTGCTTTCAGTCCGGACAAACCGGCCCGCGCTGCGCGCAGCCCTCGACCGCCTGCGGCTCGCTGCACACGAACTCGTACGCGTCCACGTGCCAGCTCCAGCGAGGAAAACAGAACCCGGGCCCGGTGATCAGCAGGTCGGGATAGCGCTCGTCGCCGCCGTCCTGGATTTCGAAGCCTGCAGCCGGGAACCCGAACTGGTCGTGGAAAACCCCGGATTCGTCCCTGATGAACAGCGACAGGTTGCTGCCTGCGGACCCGGACAGGCAGGCGTTGCCGTAGGTAACGGCGACTTCCGGTGCGCCGTCGCGATCGAGGTCGACGACCCGCACCCGCGGCTGCACGTCGCCGCAGTGGGCATCGATGAAACGCCCGTCCGGTGTCGCCGCAAACCAGTCGGCGAAAATTGCGGATACCTGGCGGCGATCCGCGGCCGACAGCGCTGCAGCATCCGCGCCGAATGGCAGCGCCGGTTCGCTGCACGCCTGGCAGGCGGCAAGCGCGACGAGCGATACTGAGGCGGTCGAACGGCCCATCTTGATGGCGTCCCGCAAGGCCGTGATGGCCGTTCAGCGATGCTACGCCCGGTCGCGGGTATGCGCCAGACGGCGCGCAACGTCCGCCTGGCGCCAATGGTCCGGCGCCGCGGATTCATTCACCGGCTGCGCAAAAGTCGCGGGGGATGCTGCCATTCCTGCTCGCGAAACGAGCGAGGGGTCGCCGAAACGACCCCTCGCGCGAGGACTTGCCGTGCGGGCGGGCCGTGCCTATTCCTGTGGCACCCAGCTGCTCATCGAGGCCATTTCGGTCAGCGAGTCGGTCCACAGGTAACCGTCGGCCCAGAGGTATCCGTCGGCCCAGAGGTAGCCGTCGGTCCAGAGGTACCCGTCGGTCCAGAGGTAACCGCTCAGGCCCACGCCGTCGGTCCACAGGTAAGCGTCGGTCCACAGGTAGCCGTCGGTCCAGAGGTAGCCGTCGCTCCACAGGTAGCCATTGGACCCGAGGTGGCTGCCGTCCCAGGTGTAGCCGGTTTCCTTGTTGTCCAGGTTGCCGCGCACAATGTAGGTACCGTCCAGTTGCCGGTTCGCCGGCCCGCCGAAGTGCTGGTACCCATCGATGTCGTTGTCGAGATCCAGGCCGCGGTTGGCGCAGTCCACTGTCGGGTTCATCACGGCTGCGTACGCATCGACCCGGCCGGCGCCTTGCTGGAATACGCTGTAGGCGAGACGGTCCTTGCCCTTGTCGTAATACGTGGCCGGCCGTGCAGCCGACATGATCTTGCACTTCAGTTCGTCGACCGAGCGCCAGGGCTCCGCCTGCAGCACGAGGGCGGCGATGCCCGAGACCACGGCCGTTGCCTGCGACGTGCCGGACATCTCGAAGTACTGGCCGTCGTAGAACTCGGGGTAGCTGTTCGACAGCGTCGAGTTGCCCTGCACCAGGCCACGCATGTGGCCACCCGGAGCGACGACCTCGGGCTTGACGAAGCCCTCGACGGTCGGGCCGGTCGACGAGAACGTGGCCAGCTTGTCGTCCGAGCCGTCGGTCGGCGTGTAGTTGTCGGTCATCGCGCCGACGGTGAGCACGTAGGGCACGTTGCCGGGTACCCCGATGGTCATGGGGTCGGGGCCGCGGTTGCCCGCGGCCGCGACGACGAAGATCTCGTTCTGCCAGGCCACCATGATCGCCTGGTTGATCGGGTCGTCCCAGTAGTAGGAGCGCGCCTCGGCGCTGAACGACGCGTTTATGATGCGGATCTTGTGTTTCTTGCGATTCGCCACGATCCAGTCGATCGCGCGAATTACGTCGGCGTAGGTACCCTGGCCGTTGCCGTCGAAGGCCTGTACCGATACGAGGTGCGCGCCGGGAGCGACGCCATTGTAGCGGGCCGTGCCGTCGTCGGTCATGAGGCTCGAAACGGCGATGCTCGCAACGTGGGACCCGTGGCCGGCCGGATCGTCGCCGCTCATCGGGCTCGACGCGACGGTGTCGGTCATGGCGTTGTAGACGGCGTCGATGCGCACGTTGCCGCCGGCGTCGTACTTGAGCCCGTTATGCTTCCAGAGCCCGGTGTCGAGCACGGCGATGCCGATACCGCTGCCGGTGATTCCCATCTGGTGCACGGCATCGCCGTTGACCAGCGTCGTGTAGAAGGTGTCCGTCGCCGCCGATGAACCGCCATCCGTGCTGCCGCCATCCGTGCTGCCGCCGCCGCCCTTGACCGGCTTTCCGGCTGTCTCGACCGCGTCGTTGCCGAAGATTCTCTTGATGCCCGGCGCCTGCCGCAGCGCGTCGGTCTCACGGGCCGTCAGCTGCGCTGCCACGGCGTTGATGATGCCGAGTTCGTGCGTGATCTCGCCGCCAGCGGCCTGCACCGCCGCGGAGACGCTCGCGAGCGAGCTGCCCTGCACGATGTAGGACGCTGCCGGATCGCGCTCGATCAGCATGCCGGTGCCGAGCGCGGCAACGGCGGCGGCGAGCGCCACGATTTTCGCCTTGTTTGGCATCAGGTCGTTCCCCGGCAAGTCTGGCGATGAATTTCAACAGCTTCCGGGCACCTATGCCGTTACATGGCCCACTGCCGGCCGCGCAAGAATTGTGACGCGGTTCACATAACGCGGGTGTCAAATCGGCCGACGCCCCGGTGTATGCTCGCTTTCTACGATTCTGCGAGAGAGACGAGACCATGCCCGTCTGCGAAGCCGATCCCTGGCGCGTCCAGTATTTCGAGGGCGTGCCCTGTCCCGACGATGTGCGCGTGCCGACCGAGGACGGCGACGCCTGGCGCTGGTACCCGGAGCACAAGTGGGTCTACAACAAGCTCTCGGTGGCCGAGAGCCAGGGCCTCGACTGCGCGCCGCACGGCATCGACCCGGACAACTTCCCTGTGTTCTCGAAGCCGATCTTCAACATGCGCGGCATGGGCGCGGGCAGCGGCGTGCTGCGCACGCTCAAGGAATACCGCCACCGGCAGCGGCCCGGGCACATGTGGATGCAGCTCCTGGACGGCGAGCACGTCAGCACCGACGCCGCGGTCGTCGACGGCGAGATCGCCTGGTCCCGGCACACGGTCGGCCAGCCGCTCGAAGGCGGCATGTTCGATTACTGGACCGTGCTGGCCGAGCCGCGGCCGGCAATCGAGGACTACATCGGCGCCTGGACGCGCGAGCACCTCGCCGGCTACACGGGCATGCTGAACTTCGAGACGATCGGCGCCCGCATCATCGAAGTCCACCTGCGCTTCGCCGACCAGTGGCCGGACCTGTACGGCGAGGGCTGGGTCGAGGCGCTGATCCGGCTGTACGCGGACGGCCGCTGGGAATTCGACGACAGCAAGCGTCGCGACGGCTACAGCGTCGTGCTGTTCGGCGCGCACGGCATCCAGTACCGCCATCCGCCCGCGGAGCTGGTCGACCGGCTACGGGCCGAGCCCGGTATCTCGAGCATCCAGGTCACGTTCCACGAAGACCGGCCGCCGGCCAGCCACTCGATGCCGCCGGGCGGCTTCCGGCTGGCGATCGTCAACACGCCGGACCTCGAAGCCGGCCGGCGCGTGCGCGAGCAACTCGCGCTGTCGTACTGGTCGACGCAGCAGCTCGTTCCCGGACGCAGGCGCCGCCAGCAGGGCGCCGCGTGAGCGTCGAGGTCGTCGAGAACCACTGGTTCACGCTCGCCGACGGCTGCCGGCTCGCCGCGCGCATCTGGCTGCCGGCCGGCGCGCGCG